>CAZPKJ010000214.1:0-4839 GCA_964587075.1 uncultured Flavobacteriaceae bacterium
CATGCTGCCAGCCAATCAATTCAAAAGTACAAGCTTTTTAGCCGCCTGTTTTTGCTCCAAAGTCAGCCGCACAAAATATATTCCCTGCTGTAAGGCCGAAAGGTCCAGTATGGTGGTAACAGAAGCAGGTATCGCCAATGACAAGACCACCTTGCCATGCAGGTCAATCACGTCCAGCACTGCGTTTCCATTGAGCTGCCAGGCAGGAGTTACCGATATAATACCTCCCGACGGATTGGGGACGATACTGAACTGGAGCGCATCAATTTGGCTGATACCGTCAATCACAAAGATAAAGTCGGGAGAGGGAAGCGATGCGCAACCATTGGAATCGGTAACAATCACAAAATAAGTTCCATCAGCCGGAGGGTCATAGGTGTTTGCCGTAGCTCCAGGTATCAATCCACCGGGGACCTGATACCACTGGTTACCAGTGGCAGAACTTGAAAAAAGTGTATTGCCAACCTGGCTGATGGTTGGAACCGGCACCGGAGCGTAAAAACTCACTTCAATATCGTCGGTTCCGGTACAGCCATTCAAATCGGTAACCGTTATGGTGTAATTTGTATTTGCATTGGTTGCAAAAACTGTTTGTGTTGAGGCTCCGGTGTTCCATGTATAGGCAGCAAAGCCAGCTCCCGCATCCAGCATAATACTATCGAGGTAGCAAATAATAGTGTCGGCACCCAGTGCTACCACGGGGCCGTTCAGTACGGTTATCACTACATCATCGGTAGAAGAACAACCTAGTGAATCGGTAACGGTTACTGTATAAGTGCCCGATGCAAATACCAGCAGCAGCTGCGCTGATGATCCATCGCTCCACAAATAAGTGAAGGAACCGGCTCCGGCATCCAGAACCGTTGCAGTACCTGCGCATATATCCTGCGGTGGACCCAGTTCAACTACCGGCAGCGGATGAACAGTTACGGAAACAGAATCCTGGGCAGAGCAACCTGAACTATCGGTAACGATTACTGAATAGATACCCTGAGCGGTAACCACCAGTGTCTGACTGTTTGAGCCATCACCCCACAGGTAGCCAGAAAATCCGGCCCCGGCATCAAGTACAGCCTGGCTGCCGTCACAAAATTCAATATCCGAACCCAGGTCAACAACCGGCAGCTGGTTGAATCCAACCTGTACTGTCGCTGAATTTATACACCCGTTGATATCGGTAACGGTAACAGTATATACGCCAGCGGTGGTAACATCAAACGTTTGAGAACTTGAGCCTCCGCTCCACAGATATGTAGTATACCCTGGTCCCGGATCGAGGGTAACCTGACTGCCATCGCATGCGGTTACATCGGGGCCGAGTGTAACAAACGGGTTGGCGGATATATTAATTGTACTGGAACCTGAACATCCAATGGCATCTGTAACGGTAACCATATATGAACCTGCCGAATTAACATCCAGTGTTTGAAGTGACGAACCGTCATCCCACAGATAGGTAGTAAATCCGGGTCCCGCATCGAGTGTAAGAATTGTGCCGCCGCAAATGGTAGTATCGTTACCCAGGTCAACCACAGGTGCCGGGTTGACCGTTACATTCACGAAAGCTGAGGCAGTACAGGCTGACGCATCCGTTACGGTTACTGAATAAAAACCAGTTGTAACAGCATCCAGTGTTTGCGCCGATGAACCGTCACTCCATTCGTAAATAATAAATCCAGCACCGGGATCAAGCGTTACAGCCTGGCCATCACATATTGTGGTATCGTTACCGAGTGAGATAATCAACTCAGGGTTTATGCTGACTTCAATAGTATCTTCAGCCATGCAACCCTCCATATTTGTTACTTCAACCGCGTAAAATCCCGCTGCGTTTACAACAATCGACTGGGTTGTTTCACCGGTACTCCAGAAGTAGGTATCGAGTCCCGGAGGTGCCGTGAGTGTCAGTGATGCACCAAAACAAAGCAACGTATCCGCGCCAAGCGTAAAAACCGGATTAGGAATATAGGTTACGTCAATGGAATCCACAGCCATACATCCCATAGAATCGGTTACCTCTACCCAGAATGTTCCGGGCTGTGAAACAATAAAAGTCGGGTCGGTGCTTCCATCCTGCCAAAGGTAAGCTGCAAAACCAAATCCGGGATCGAGTAACGCTCCGTCACCATCGCACACCTCCAGGTCGAGACCCAGATCAGGAACAGGTGCCGGATAAACTTCAATGGTAGCTTGCGCTGAATCAACACATCCCGCACCATTATCGGCAATCAGGTAAACGGTAAAAATTCCATCTGTCAGGTAACTATGTGCAGCGTTTTGTCCTGACAATGAATTCCCGTCACCAAAATCCCACGAATAGGAAACACCACCTGTATTTTCCGACTCATTGGTGAAGTTAAACAGGTTCCCGCCAAAGCAGGCCGATGTAAAATCAGGTGAAAATGCAACGGCAGCTGAAGTATTTTCAAGGGCCAGGTAGGCCGACTCAACTTCGGTATCGCTGAGCGGGTAGTCGTATACTCTCAGCAATGCAATAGCACCTGGTCTTGCCTCGCCGCCAAACACCAGGTCGTCTTGAAAAAAATTAATCACATTGGAAACATCAGGTAATGCGTTACCGGAACCATCGATGAAAGACCCGAGAAAAACGCCATCAATAAACATTCGTACCTCGTCAGAGCCGCCATCGCGTGTTAGTGTAAGATGTACATACTCGTCAACAACAAAGGCTGCTGTAGGAACCGTAAGCTCATCATAAAACTGCAAAACCGAATTGGTGGCATACAGTCCGAAATCGGAAGTGCGATTTTTGAAATCGATAACCCGCATGAATCCGGTGTTGTCAGAAAACTTAAAATACAGTTCCAGTGTGTAGCTGGTAGTAAAAAATGTGCCGGCGGCATCGTTGTCGAACTGAACCCCGCTGTTTTGAGTGAACGCATATGAAGTCCGTTCCAGACATGAAAGATCGGGCAGGCTTTCATCGGAATAGTTACCGGTACCCAATACGTTTAATGCCGGCCCCGAGCCACTTTTTTCGTTGAGCGTATTACGAAAATCGTAATAGTATACCTGCTGCCCGAACGAATACATGGTACAACTCAAAAGCATTGAAATAAGAAATGAAGTTCGCGTAATCAGTTTAATCATCTTCAGGTTTTTTTTAGTGAAAATAAAAAATAAAGGTTGTGTTTTACAAGCTGCAAAAAACCTAAAAAATTATTCATTAAAAAAATAGAATTATTAACAATCGATATGAATTGTTAATAACAACAGGGTGCAGTTAAAATTACTTCAGGAATGATTCTGGGTTTTGAATCACGTCTTTTGAGTACCGCGTGTATTTAAGCGCCATTTCGTTGTTTCCAAGCAACCGGTATGCCCGGCCCAGGCTATCGTACGCGGCCGGAGAAACGGGGTTAAAAGCCAGTCCTTTGCGAAAAACCTGAATTGCTTCATCGAACTTGCGCTTATGCATAAGTTCATTACCCAGTTTAAAAAATCGTTCGGAATGGGCCATTTCGGAGTAACCGGTGTTTTGACTGGCTTTGTGATACTTGCGCTCTTCGGCGATGACCTGATCAATGGCACGTTCAAAATAGTCGAACGGTATCATTCCGTCAACCAGATCATTTTCATAAGCTGAGCGGCAGTTTATGAGGTATGCGAGGGTATCGACACAAACTTTTGAGGGATCACGGAAGAACTGCATCATTTTATCGCCTTCCACCAGATATACGGTATCCTTATCCTGCGAAATAAGTTTGTCAAAGCTAATGATAGCAGCCAGGGCCAGCTGCGAATAATTCTGTGATTCGTTTTTAAAGCCCGCCGCTTCTGTTTGCCACATGGTACGGATCAATTCCATGCCACCTGAAGCGGGACTGATTTTACGCATCACGGCAGCTACATTTCCGGCACCGGCATGATAAATGTGCATGGTAAAAAAACGGAACCACAAATCCTTTTCATCAAACTGAATGGAATGTTCGTTAAGAATCTTCCTGGCATAGGGTAAACATACTGTTCCAATGAATTGTGCCGCGGCCCGGGCCGATTTTGCAAGGTCGGTACGGTCGTCACGGGTTTTACTCACTATCAGACCCTGTTTACGGGCGACATACGGCATGAGTTGAAAGGGCCCGCGGGCGCCAACATAGGACACAGCGTGACTTTTTCCAGGGCTTTCGATGAGCAGAATGGTTTGCGCATACCAGGGGTCGGTACCCTCCTGCTCGAAAACCGGGATGGCCTCGGAAATCATAGGTAAGGCTTTCCGGAATTCAAAAAAGAACTTCTTCCCGCTGGTAACAAAAAGGCTTGAAGCAGGCTCAATATTATTACTGATGCATATGTTCCTTTTATAGATGTTTTTTTCTTCTTCCGACTGGCAATGCCACGACTCCGAACTTACGGTTATCAACGGTTTACGGAGAGCAGCTATATTTACAATCATCGAATCGTGGCTAAGCGAAAAAATCTTTTGCCAGAAAACTGCCTGAGCCAGGGTATCCCAGCCCTGTGAATACACCTGGTAATTGTTCACAAACCGGTGTACCGATTTTGAATGCAGTCCGATCACCGTTTTATCTAAAAACTCGGGACCTGGTGCTTCAGGTTCGGGCGAGCCAACTGCCTGAGGGGTATTACATCCCGCCAGAATGATGAGCAAAAACCAAACAATAAAAACTTTAATAACAGGCATGACAAATTAATTAATACCGCATTGGATACACGGCTTCAGGCTAATGGTTGCAAATTAACGGACTAATTTATTACAATGTTTTATTCAGGCGCCATATGTTGTTAACAGACTTAATCAAAGATTTATTTGACTTAAATTTACAACATTCTTTGTTATTATACAAAAATAAATTT
>CAZPKJ010000215.1:0-4822 GCA_964587075.1 uncultured Flavobacteriaceae bacterium
CCACAGGTGATTATGTGCTGATTCAGGATGCCGATCTGGAATATGATCCCAAGGAGTATAATATCCTCCTGCAACCGGTTATGGATGGCTTTGCCGATGTGGTTTATGGCTCAAGGTTCATTGGCGGCAGGCCCCACCGGATCCTGTTCTTCTGGCATACGATTGGAAACAAGTTCCTTACTTCCTTATCGAATATGCTTAACAACCTGAACCTCACCGACATGGAAACCTGTTACAAGCTTTTCAGGAGAGATATTATTCAAGGACTGAACCTGAATGAACGCCGGTTTGGATTCGAACCCGAAGTCACTGCAAAAATTGCCCGCATTCCGAAAATAAGAATCTATGAAGTAGGAATTTCTTACTACGGACGAACCTACGAAGAAGGAAAAAAAATTAACTGGAAAGATGGCTTTCGTGCAATCTATTGCATTTTAAGATATGGTCTTTTTAAATGAGTACCGTAAATTCGACTTTTAACTTTAAGGAATTTGATGCCGAGGGTCTTGAAACACTGAAAGTAATTTCAGAAGCTTTTCGGTTTAACCGCTGGACATACGATACCATAAAACCATTTTGCTCAGGTAAAATCATTGAAATAGGCAGCGGGATCGGCAATGTCTCCGAACAATTCATCAACGATAAGGCTGATATCACGCTTTCGGATATACGAAAAAACTACCGTGAATTTCTTAAGGCCCGGTTCCCCGAACATTCGTCTAAATCCCGAATAATACCGATTGACCTTGTCCATCCGCAGTTCAACCAGATTTATGAAAGTCACCTGGAAAAATACGACACCGTTTTTTCACTGAATGTGATTGAACATATTGAAAATGATATCCTGGCCGTAGGTAATTGTAAAAAACTGGTGAAACCCGGTGGTACCCTTATCACCCTGATGCCGGCTTTTCAGTGGCTTTACAACTCATTTGATAAAGAACTCTTCCATTACCGGCGCTACAATAAAAAAACAATCAAAAAACTGTTTTACGAAAATCAATTAACTGTCGCCAACGCTTTTTACTTCAATTCAGGCGGTGTACCGGGATGGTATATTTCAGGAAACCGGATGCATAATAAAATTATTCCCGCCAGCCAGATGAAATTATTCGATAGCCTGGTACCCGTTTTTAAAATCCTCGATAAACTGCTCATGAATTCCATCGGACTGAGTGTTGTTTGTGTTGGGAAAAAGGGAAATGAGTTATGAGAAATAAGCGAAGAAGTCATTAGGTTATTGAGCCATTATTACATATTCATTGTTCACTGTTCAATTTATATTTTTAGTATTCAAAATCATTTTGGTTTAGCTGAATTTAGTTGAAAAATGAACACTGAAGATGGAATAAATTCATGGGTCATGCGGAGTGAGGAAAAGATGGATCGTATCCTCATAAATTTTGAGTGCGTAAACCGCTTTACCGATCAGTCATTTGCTATCACTCAAAACACCATTTTAATTGATAATTTTAAATTGCACTTATTGGCTGAACATGGCATTAATAATTTTTAATCTTTAATTTTTAATTTTTAATTTAAATATGTATTGCCCTGTTACCCGTTGCTGCCAAACAGGCTTCCCTGAAAGCTTCGGTATAGGTAGGGTGCGCATGACTGATCCTGGCAACATCTTCAGCGGAAGCGCGAAACTCCATCGCTAATACAGCTTCAGCAATCATATCGGCAGCACGCGGACCAATCATATGGACTCCCAAAATTTCATCCGTAGTTGTGTCGGCTAAAACTTTAATAAAGCCATCAGTATCCATACTTGCCCTGGCGCGGCCACTCGCTTTAAATGGAAATGATCCCGTTTTAAATGACACACCTTTTGATTTCAGTTCTTCCTCTGTATAACCCACCGCCGCCACTTCGGGCCAGGTATAAACCACATTTGGGATAAGCAGATAATTGATGTGCGGCTTTTGCCCCGCTATATGTTCCGCCACAAAAGTTCCCTCCTCCTCAGCTTTATGAGCCAGCATGGCTCCCTTAACCACATCGCCAATAGCATATATCCCTTTTACGTTAGTTTGAAGGTTTTCGTTTACTATAATCCGTCCCTTTTCATCGGTTTTAATTCCGGCTTTGTCAGGATTTAACCCTGCAGTAAACGGACTTCTCCCAACACTTACCAGACAATAATCGCCATCAATGGTAATTTCTTTGTCGTTTTTAAGATTCCGGGCGATCACCTTTACGCTATTGCCTTTGGTGGTAACTTTTGAAACAGCGTGCCCGAACAAGAACTCAAAACCGAGCGCTTTTAATGTTTGCGCCAGTTCTTTCCCCAACGATTTATCCATCATCCCGATAAGGGAATCGGTAAACTCCACTACTGTTACTTTGGCACCAAGCCTGGCGTACACCGAACCCAGTTCAAGACCTATTACACCACCCCCGACTATTACCAGGTGCCCGGGTATGGTTTCGAGGTTGAGGGCCTCGGTTGATGTTATGATCCGTTTTTTATCAATATCAATTCCCTTTAATGTGGCGGGCTTTGAACCGGTAGCTATGATTGTATACTTTGCTTTAATGGATTCCTGTTTCTGCTTATCGGTGGCTATTACAATTGTATTTGCATCTTCAAATGACGCGGTTCCATGAATTACTTCGATTTTATTTTTCTTCATCAGGTAATTAATACCCTCGGTAGTTTGTTTCACCACCTGATTCTTCCTGCTGATCATCTGTTTTAAATCAGACTTTAACCCCGATACCACAATTCCATGTTCCTTAAAATTATTCGAAGCATTATAAAAATGCTCCGATGAATCGAGCAGTGCTTTTGAAGGTATACATCCAACATTTAAACAAGTTCCTCCAAGAACTCCGTATTTTTCAATGAGTGCTACTTTCATTCCCAGCTGGGCACACCGGATTGCGGCAACATATCCACCGGGACCAGAGCCAATTACGGCGACATCAAAATTTTTCATAACAGAGACAGTTCAATAAGGTTGTTGAAAGTGCAAAGTTAACCAATCGGCTCGAATCAAGGGCAAGCCCGTTAAAAGGTCCGTTGTTTAAACACTCAGGACTTAGTTGCGGATCTTTTAAATAGTAAAAGCACCAGGATAAACCCGCTCATCCATGTGCAGAATTTACCGGCAACATCGCCAAAACGAGCGTAAAAAGTAAGCTCGCTGTTAGCGTGGATGGTTGATGAAATAGCATCGGGTACCCACCAAGAGGTTGCCTGAGAGATATCACCCCGCTGATTGATGAAACAGGAAATCCCCGTATTTGCCGACCTGGCAATGCTTCGTCGCAATTCAATGGCACGAAGTGTAGCATACTTTAAATGCTGCCGGTAACCGGGAGTGTCGCTCCACCACCCGTCGTTGGTAATAATAAAAATAAGGCTGGCTCCCTGCCTGATATATCGCGAAAGATAATCGCCGTATACCGACTCGTAACAAATCACAGGGGCAACAGCAAATTCACTGACATGGTTTCTGAAAACTGTTGGAGTATCCTGAACACCTAAACTTCCCGAAATCCCGCCAAGGTCAATGGCAAAATTGTCGAGGTGTTTGAATATGGCCGGAAACGGCATCTTTTCAACTCCCGGTACCAGTTTCGATTTATGATGGATCCCGATGGCATAATCACCCTGTATTTGCAGTGCCGTGTTGTATGAATCATAATAACCCTCCGACTGTGTGAATCTGCGCGCGGTAGCCGAACGGTTATTGCTGTCGGGATATAAACTATGTGTGGCCGCACCAATGACCCAGGTAAGTTTTTCAAATGACTCAGCGAATTTTTTTAACTCCATGATGTGAGGCTGCATGGCCAGGTCCTCTTCCCACATTCCATCAGGCAGTGCCGTTTCAGGAGCAACAACATAATCGGTAGCCGGGTCGGTAACGGTTTCTGCCAGTTTTAAAATACGATTGAGTTGCTCTTCGGAACTCATGCCCGAAAACTTTTCATTATACGGGTCAATATTTGGCTGAATAATAGCCACCTTGACGGGATTTGTTTTTTCGCTGTAGGTATAATACCTGAAAAAAGAATAGCTGAGCGGAATAAACAACAGAATGCATAACCAGAGTATATTTTTTTTCCTGTGAAGTGTATCCGTTCCTAAAACAAAAGGAGATAATAATTTAAGTAATAAGATATTCACCAGCCAAATCCACAGGGAGCCGCCCAGTACACCGGTGAATTCATACCACTGAATCATTTTTACCCAGCCCGCAAATCCATTTCCCAGGGTAAGCCATGGCCACGACAGGTCCCAGTTCATGTGCAGGTATTCAAAGGATATCCAAAAAACCACCAGTGAAATGTATCCCGTTACAGTTCCAAATTTTCGTTTCGAAACCGAAAATAACATGAACACCGTTGTCATGAACAATGCATTAAAAAGTACCGCGGCAACTGCGCCAAACAGACTTGCATACTTCACCCACCAGGTAGTTAACAGGTTAAAAACAAAAAAGGCGGTATAGGCAACCGCGAACAATGAATATTTTCTTCCGTTATTCCGGGTTGACCCGATGGCCTCGAACGCAAGTAAGAGCGGAACCATAGCAACAAACAACAAAGGAGCGAATCCGGCGGATGGCCATCCGAGCGTAAGAAGTACCCCGCTGCATAACGCCAGTAAAAAATGGCCGGCCTTTGAGTGAAGTAACTTCATGGAGAAAATAAAATGATATTAAACTTAATAACGTGCCTTCATCCTTTCAGAATAAAAAACTACGTATGATACCACAAAAATCTTAACTATAATTTATGCAGGTTATGCCTTGTGTTGTTTCATGATACTCACCAGCCATTTTACCATAAACAGAATTATAACAGC
>CAZPKJ010000216.1:0-3116 GCA_964587075.1 uncultured Flavobacteriaceae bacterium
AACCCGAAAAATTAAGTGATAACACTTTTATCCGTCAGCTCGAATTGATTGGTGCCGACTTATTTGTAATTGTTGCATTTCGAATGCTTCCCGAAAATGTATGGACGATGCCTCCCCTTGGAACTTTTAACCTGCATGCTTCTCTCCTTCCCCACTACCGGGGCGCTGCTCCCATAAACCGCGCTATCATGAATGGTGAACAGGAAACGGGCGTTACAACCTTCTTTCTTCGTCACGAAATTGATACGGGAAATATCATTTATCGCGAAAGCGTTTCCATAGGAAATAACGAAACGGCAGGCGAACTGCATGACCGCCTGATGGCCATCGGCGCAAGCCTGGTACTTAAAACAGTTAGGGCAATTCAGGATGGAACAGTTACGGAAACTCCCCAGAGCTCTTTCACGGTAAGTGGTGAAAAACTAAAAACAGCTCCTAAAATATTTTCTTCCGACTGCCAGATAAACTGGACTACCACCGCCGTGCGGGTTCACAACCAGGTACGGGGCTTGAGTCCGTTTCCGGGAGCATTTACTTATATTGAAACAAAACCGGGCAGTCGTTTGATGCTCAAAATTTACCGCTCAGCGATTACCGGTATCCACGCAAGTGAAAAGCCGGGAACGGTAACCATTACAGGTAATAAGCTGTATGTCGCTTGCGCGGACGAGTTGGTTGAGATTACCGAACTTCAGCTTGAAGGAAAAAAACGGCTCGGTTCAGCTTCTTTTCTGGCCGGATTCCGGAAAGATATACACTGGTACTGCATAACCGATAATTGACAATGGCCTGTTGATAAGAAGCCGGCGAATTGTTCGCAGGTGCGCGATGATTTCATCACTTTTGAAGTCCGGCTGCCAGGCCCTCCATAGCCCTGGAATTCATTACCCGGCACCGGTTGTCAGTGAAAAAAATTGTTGTCTTTACCGGATCAGGTATCAGTGCTGAAAGCGGCCTGCGAACTTTCCGTGACTCTGGAGGGTTGTGGGAAGAATACGAAATCACCGATGTGGCTACTCCCGAAGCCTGGGAGCGAAATCCTGCACTGGTACAAAAATTCTATAACGAAAGGCGGAAACAGGTTATAAACGCCCTTCCGAATGCGGCTCACTTGGCTATTGCCAGGCTCGAACAGGGTTTCGATGTAGTGGTTATTACCCAAAACATTGATGATTTACATGAGCGGGCCGGTTCAAGCAAGATTATTCATCTGCATGGCGAAATACGTAAATCGATGAGTTCGGTACATCATAACCTGGTTTACGACATCGGGGGAAGTGAGATTCCCGATGGAGCGGTATGCGAAAAAGGCTTCCCCCTGCGCCCTTACATTGTCTGGTTTGGTGAGCCGGTGCCTCATATGGTTCCGGCCATAGCCGAGGTTATGCAGGCTGAATGTTTTATTGTTGTGGGAACTTCGCTCGAGGTCTACCCGGCTGCCAGCCTGATGGATTTTGCTCCTGCTGCCATTCCAAAACATTTTATCGACCCTGCGGCCTCCGTACGTCATCCGGTTCCCAATTTAACCATTCATCGCGAAAAAGCCGGTGTGGCGTTACCGGATTTAGTCGAAGAACTACTTGCACTGAAGTCATGATAAACGCAGCATTTCTCGAATCCGATATTTTCAACTGGCTCATTCTGCCACTGCTGATTTTTACCGCTCGTACCTGCGATGTTACGCTGGCAACCTTACGGAATGTCTTTATTGCCCGTAACATTCGCAAAATTGTTCCGGTATTGGGATTTTTTGAAGTGCTTATCTGGCTGATTGCCGTCAGCCAGACAATAAAAAATTTGAATAATATTGCCTGTTATATTGGATTTGCCGGAGGTTACTCCATGGGTATTTATGTTGGACTTGCCATTGAACAGAAGTTGGCGCTGGGCAAACAGGTTATCAGGATCATTACCAACCAGGATACCACCGAACTCACAAAGGCCATGTATGATGCCAGGATGGGCGTTACAACCATTGACGGCAAAGGGGCCAAAGGCCCGGTAAAAGTTATTTTTTCAACCCTCAAACGAAAAGATGTTGAACTGGTTGACAAGATGATCAGTAAATATGCTCCTAACGCCTTTTACACCATCGAAGATATCCGTGTTTCAAGTTACGGGGTTTTCCCTGAACAAGGGGGCGAAAGCAGGTATGCGTTTCTTAAAATGTTACTGCCTAAGAGTTTTCAAAAAAACTGATTTGCTTTTTAACGGTTTTTTCGTTATCATTGAATCTTGATTACCCGGCCTCCAAAGGGCTGGATTTTCCTTCCACATGAGTGCGCAAAAAAAAACTGATAAGAGTTTATCGAAACGTTCAGGCTTTGAGCGTATTGAAAAACTTCATCCGTACAAAACACTTTTGTTTTTCGCACTGGTGGGTAGCACGCTCGTGTTTTTATCAATGTCATTTCTTTATTTTCTTACTATAACCCGAACCGGTAATCCCGAAGGATTTACACTGCCTAAAATATTTTCGGTAAGTACGGTTACACTTTTAATGAGCAGTTATTTTATTGCCGGATCGGCTAAAGCATTCAGTGATGACAGTTTTAACCGTATTAAATTATCGCTTGGAGGCACGGTGATTCTGGGAATAATTTTTTGCGCACTGCAGATTTACGGCTGGTTGCAACTGGCCGAAGCCGGATTTTTTATCAAAACCAATGTAGGTGTTTCCTATTTGTATGTAATTACCGCCATTCACTTTGTTCACGTTGCCGGCGGAATTATTTATTTGACATATCTGTCCTGGTCGGTGCACAACCAATCGAAAGACATCGCAAAATCACTGCTATATTTAACCGACGAAATGCAGCGTACCCGGCTCCAGCTGGCAACCGTATACTGGCACTTTATTGACGCGTTATGGGTGCTGCTGTTTTTCATGTTCCTGTTTTCATATTAACCATGAACCGATACACGCTGCCTGGTATTTGCCTGTTACTTTGTATTTCATGTAAAAAGGATTTTAATTCGTATCCATATGTTGCCATAAACACGCCGGCATCGGTTCCTATCCGTGATGTGGAAGTAAAAAGCCTTACCGACTGGGTAATTTGTGGTGGAAATGAAGGAGCGGGAATTATTCTTAATACCTATAACGGCGGTAATTC
>CAZPKJ010000216.1:3126-4682 GCA_964587075.1 uncultured Flavobacteriaceae bacterium
GTGGACGCCTGCCTCTGCGATGTTTAAAAACAGCATCAACTGCCTCTATTTTACCGGCAGCAGTATTGGTTATGCCGCCGACAGCGATATTCTTATTTATAAAACAACCGATGGCGGCATCAACTGGAACCCTTTTTATGGCACTTCATGGCCCCTGACAGTAAACCGGAACCTGCGTGATATCTGGTTCACGAACGATTCAACAGGCTTTGTTTGCGGAGGTAAAAATTTTGGTAACGGTGTTCTATTTACCACTCAAAACAGCGGAGCCCACTGGTTCTTCAGGGAGTTTGACCATGAATATCGCGGTATTTGTTTTGCCGGCAGCCAGCATGGAATCATGTGTGGTTATGGTTCGGTCCTTATAACAAATAACGGAGGAGTATCATTCCGGAGTTCAGGATTAACCAAAGGTTATTATACCGGTTGTGCTGTTGATTCTTATGGAAATTACTGGCTATGCAGTTTTAACGGAGACGTATTATTTTCATCCAACCTTGGTGAGAGCTGGTCGGTCATGCGTAAAGGTGATTCGTGGGGTACACAACAGGGCAATTTCACCACGATTGCTGTTCACCCGAACGGGGCCGTTGTTTGCGCGGGGCCCAATGGTTTTATCAGCTGGACGACCGACGGCGGAAACTCGTGGGCCAGTTATGAAAGTTTTGGAGGCACTTCGGTACATGTTGTTAAATTCATTTCGGAAAATGAAATTATCGCAGCTGGAGCCAACGGAAAATTATTTAAACTTTCGTTGTAATAATAAATGCTCATTTAAAATACAAATCCTATTCCCGACTCCAGAAAATCGGCCTGTCCGAAGTTTGTTTTGATATAAATTCCCAAAAACAAATTTTTGTGACTGTTTCCTGCTGGTTCTTTCAAATAATATTGTACGCCCAGTCTGGCAGGGACATATGATTTAAGTTTTGATTTAAATCCGTCAATTTCATTCCGCCTGAGCCTTTCTTTGTAAAAAGGATTGTACAGGTAAACGCCCCCATTGGTCACCAGAGAAAAATGTCCAAGTAAAAATTCATGGCCTATCACCAGAGCAACCGAACACGACCGTTCCCATTGCCTGCTGTGGTAAAATTCCTGGCTCACAATAAAATCATGAACGCCGGTGTTATACCAGCCTTCAATACCCAAAGTAACTTTGTTCACAGGAGAATAAAGTCGTGTAACATAAACCGATGTAAGATAAACAGGGTATTTTGGACCGTTAACAGGTGTTGTGGAGGATCCTGATTCATTCATACCCAGGGCCAGACGCATATGAATCCGCAATTTTTTACTTAATGTATCTGATAAGGAATCAGTCGCCTTATTCAGTGGTCGTTTAATTTTATAATGTACACCTGCTTTAACAACCGGAATATTCAAACCCACATTGGGTAATTTATAATGCGAGTTTGATGCATGCAAAATACCCAGGCTAACAAAGGAAGATAAATGGTTGTTGATCCTGTACCCTACTCCCGCTTCGGCGGAAGCCAGAAAAGTAACTGCGCTGCCAATGGCTACATTATCATTATTGTGCGTTTCATCATATG
>CAZPKJ010000217.1:0-4607 GCA_964587075.1 uncultured Flavobacteriaceae bacterium
TTACCCCATGCATATAATTGAGATAATGTAACGGGTAACTGTGCAGGTTTGGTTTATGCGATTTCAGAATTTCTTCGGCTTTATCGAAACGCCCCTCGTGCATTTGAATGCCCGTGCGCATAAATGTATGCAGTGAGCCATAGGGCAATTGGGTTTGATGCAGTTTTTCGGAGAGTTGCAATGCTTTCTGATTATCTTTTTCAAAATTCATGGCCACAATAATCCTTAAAAACGTTACTTCATCCCGCAAATATTTCAAAGCCTCCTGTTCACGGGTATATAGTGCCAGTTGAGTCAGCTCCTCCGATCCTTCCCTGATTGTTCCTTTCATCCCCGCAAGGTTAGCCAGCCATTTGTAGTTTTGAGGAACCGAACCAATGGCGGCATGAAAAAATCCGAGCGATTTAAGGTTCAGCGTAAAATCCGGGTGCGCTTTTTTATTTTCCTCAAGCAGCTTGTATGATTTGCGGATATTATAGCCGGCTGAAAGAAATTCTTTCCACTTGAGCTTCACCACCGACAAATGCAGGAGCATCTCGGCTTTCGCGTATTTTTTCCAGGGATTGTTATCGGGCAATGTTTCAATCAATGCAATCCGCTGGTCGGTATTTTTCTTTAGCCTGTTAAAATCGGTTTCTTCTTCAGAGATAAAGGCTTTCAGAAAATCCATGTAATTTCTTACATACGAAACGGCCATGTTCCCTTTGTTGCGCCGCGACTCTTCGATTAAAAGGTGTTCGGCATCTATGAAATTAAGCGCCAGAATCTCGGTATACGCGGCAGTACAATTGCTGTTCATCTCAAAATAAACCGATCCCCTTACGGGGAAACCAATTACCACAAACAACCATATAATTACAGGCCTCATACGCATTTCAAAATTAAAACAAAAAAAGGACCTCTTTGGGGAGATCCTTCGTATGTAAAATGGTATTGGTTAAAGTTCAATATTGTGGTCAACCAAAATACGGCCGCAATGTTCGCAAACAATAATTTTCTTATGCTGACGAATATCGAGCTGACGTTGTGGTGGAATTTTGTTAAAACAACCGCCACAGGCATCACGTTGTACGGTAACAACTGCCAGTCCGTTTTTCGCGTTTTCACGGATGCGGTCATAGGCAGCAACCAGGCGTTCATCGATGAGCTTTTTTGCCTTGTCACCGAAGTCAACCAGCTGATCTTCCTCCTTACGCGTTTCAGCGATAATATTATCAAGCTCGTCTTTTTTTACCTTAAGGTCTTCTAGACGTTCGTTCAGCGTTTGTGTAGCCGCCTCCAGAAGGGCTGTTTTCCCGGCAAGCTCAGAGGTATATTCCTTTATCCGTTTTTCACTCAGCTGAATTTCGAGCTGCTGGAACTCAATTTCCTTATTTAATGAATCGAATTCACGGTTATTTTTAACATTCATTTGCTGCGACTCATACTTTTTAATGGCAGCATTCGAATCTTTAATAGCTTGTTTTTTTTGAGCCAGGTTGGCCTGTAAAGCCTGCACCTCCTCATCGTAATTCTGTATGCGGGTTTGCAATCCGGCAATCTCATCTTCAAGATCAATTACCTCCATGGGCAGTTCGCCGCGGATAATTCTGATACGGTCAATTTCCGAATCAATCAGCTGCAATTGAAATAGAGCCTGCAACTTTTCTTCAGAGGTAAATTCATTCCTGTCTTTTCCGAAATTTTTAAGCTTAAAACTAAAGCGGTGTTCTTTTAATGGCTCAGCCACGGCCTTTTCGGCGGCTGCTTTCAACGCTCTTAGTGTTGGTTTTTTTTCTTTTGGTTCCGCTTTGGCGGCAGTAGTTTTGGTTTTTGTTGTTTTCTTTTCAGCTATCATGTCTGCTATTTTCGAGGTATTGGTATCCAACTCGGCATCAACGGTTGTCCGGGTTGGCTTTGTTTCTTTGGGAGCCGCTTTTTTAGCCGGAACCTTCACTTCAGGTTTGACTTTCTTCTTAGCGGGAGCTTTGACCGGTTTTACGGCTTTTTTAGCCGGAGCGGGTTTGGCTGCCGCTTTTTTAACTGCCGGTTTCTTGCCTGATTTTTTTGCCGCAGCCGGCTTGGCGGACTTCTTCGTAGCAACTTTTGCAGGCTTTTTTGCAACGGCCTTGCCTTTTGCCACCGCCTTCTTTACAGCCATAATTAAAAGTAGTTTATAGGGTTGGTGTTAGTTTCAGACAAACGGAGCGCAAATGTAGTGAATTTCTCTTTCAGAAATGAATATAATAATTCTTTGGTAAACTGCTCACTTTCATAATGTCCGATATCGGCGATTAAGATTTTTTGCTCGCCGTCGAAAAACTGGTGATATTTGAAATCGGAGGTAACCAGTGCGTCTGCGCCGGCCCCAATGGCATGCCCCAGCAAAAAACTACCGGAACCACCGCAAACGGCAACCTTTTCGATAGTTGTTTTATTCACAGAAGTATAGCGTATACACTCCGTCAGCATGGTGGTTTTTACATGGCGAAGAAAGGAATCTACTCCCAGGGGTTCTTTCAGGTAGCCGATCATACCGGCACCAACATTTTGGTGTTGATTATCAAGCGAGTATATGTCAAAGGCCACTTCCTCGTAAGGATGCGCACTTTTAAGCGCCTGCAACAAAGTTTGTTGGCGGCGGCTCTCAAAAATTACCTCAATGCGCTCTTCGTTTACCATCTCACGTTTTCCGCGGCTCCCAATGGAGGGATTTGAATGTTCATTTCCCCTGAAAGTACCCGTACCCGGTGCCGAAAAACTGCATTCATCGTAATTGCCGATTGAGCCCGCCCCGGCTTCAAAGAGTGCCGCTTTTACTGAAGGCGAATCCTTTTCGGGACAGTAGGTGACCAGCTTTTTGAGCAGGCCATGTACAGGTGCCAGGATTCGTGTATCGGATAAGCCTAAACGGTTACATATCATGTTATTTACACCCAAACGAATGTTATCGAGATTGGTATGGACCGCATATATGGCGATATCATTTTTTATTGCTTTTATAAGTACCCGTTCCACATAATTTTTACCATTCAGCTTTTTTATTCCCGAAAAAATAACAGGATGATGTGAAATGACCAGGTTGCACCCGTTTTTGATGGCTTCGTCGATGACATTTTCAGTACTGTCGAGGCAAATGAGGGCTCCTTTAATTTCCATTTCCCCATAGCCGGTTATTAGTCCTGAATTATCATAGGATTCCTGATAAACAGGTGGTGCCAGGCTTTCGATAGCGGCAATGATGTTTGATAGCTTTTCCAAATTCAGTAAATTTTGGTAAAAATAAACCAATTCAGTTAGTTATTCTATTCCGTTTGATCGCTGTGGTATATGTATTTTTGTTGCATGAACCTGCGCGTTGCTGCTCTTTTTACTTTATTTGTTCAGGCCCTGTTATTATGCAACGGCACACTCATGGCGCAGGATTCATGCCTGGTAAGAGCCAGGGCTTTACTTCGGGAAGGTGATTATGAGCAATCCATTCAGGTGCTTAAAACCTGCGCTACATACGATTCACTGTTGGAATATAAGGAAGTTTATGCTTATGCATTGTTTTTATCCGGTGAACTGTCTGAGTCCCTTGCATTGTTGGAGTCGTTTCCTGACAGCTCTTTAACAAATTCAGCCCGGCACCTCAAGGGACGAATTCATATGTCGAGGGGAGAGTACCATGCCGCTTATTCCAGTTTCAGCCGGCTCATTGCCACCGATTCGGCCAATGTGATGCTGGTGCGGCAACTGGCCCAATGCGCCGACCAGATCGACAGTACCGCACAGGCAGTTTTCTGGTACACCCGGGCAAGGGAGTTAAACAACCGTGATATGCTTTCGGGTATCAGGTTAGTTGAGTTGTTCGCTTTCGCGGATGACCTGCTTCGGGCTGATTCATTGTCATCAGAAATTCTCAGAATTGATTCGGTACCACGTTTACTGCGCCTTCGCGGAGAAATACTTTACAGGATGAAAGACTACAGCCAGGCTTATTCCTGTTTTGAACCGCTTCTGAAAACCGGAACAAGCGATCCTGTGTTACTACGTTTATCGGGAGCGTGTTTGTATTTTTCGGGCGAAACAACCACGGCTATAAACATGCTTTCAACGGCACATCTTATTAAACCCGACGATGAAATCACCTGCTATTACCTGGCAATGGCATATCAGAGTATTCCCGATTATAAAAGTTCCGAATTGTTTTTCAAGGCTGCTGTCACCAATGGCATTTCACCCAACGTAGGGAACTATTATCACCGTATGGCCGAAATGTATGAAACGGCCGGTAATTACAAAGCTTCGCTCGAAGCATTCATGTACGCGGTTCAATACCGGAGTGCCAATGATAACGTTCACGCTGTATTAAATGCCGAAATCGGGCGAATTTATGAGGTATATTTTGAAGATTATGAGAATGCTTCCAGCCACTACAGGAATTTTCTTAAAACCTATTCCGATACCACCGATCATAAGTACAAGAGCATAAAAAAGCGGATTGAAATTATTGACAGCCTTAAAAAATGAGATTATTTTATTTATTTTTAACAACAAATATTTCCTGTGAAAATCCGATACCTGCTACTGCCATTCTCAATGATTTATGCCCTGGTAGCGGGTATCAGGAATTTTTTATTCGA
>CAZPKJ010000218.1:0-4545 GCA_964587075.1 uncultured Flavobacteriaceae bacterium
TTTATACCTGTATGAAGCGCGGCCCCTTTGCCTTTGTTGACTTCGTGGTGCAGGAGCCGGTAATTTATTTCAGGATGAGCGGTAATATATTTTTCAAGAGCCTGTTTGGTTCCGTCTTTAGAGCAATCGTTAACAAGGATGATTTCTTTCTGAATGTTGCCCGTAAGCTTTACTTCATTAATTTTATCCAGAATTTTATGAATCGTATTTGCCTCGTTGTAACAAGGTACTACAATTGTTAGGACTTTAAAATTATTCATTGATTATCAGATAGATGTGATTTATCGGAAAGAATTTGCAAATATAATGGAATTGCCGTACATCCTTGCAATGAAATTATGTAATTACCAAGGTATTATCTATTAATTATGACAGGAATCAGAAAGAAAATACTGATTATATCAGGGATGGTGATTTGCATTTTCATTGCATTTTTAATCATATTCAACAATAAAGGAAGAAAGACAGATATCATTCCACCTGTTTCTGATACTCCTGCTCCTGTGTCGGATACGCTTTCTTTGCCAAATGAGGTTTTTTTGACGGAGTTTTTTGATTTTGAAAGTGGCGATCTGCTGATGAGTGATAATTCCATCAGCAGTGAGCAGGCTGTGTCGGGAACAAAAAGTTTAAAGTTTACTCCTGCGTTGGAGTTTGGGGCTACCCATGAAAAAAAGCTGGATCATATCAGTAACATTGAGGGGTTAAGAGAAATTCAGGTTAATTTCAAATTGTTTGCCACGCAACCTCTGGAAGAAGTGCTTGTAGTAGTTACCATAGAAGACCCAAGCGGTCAGAATCAATTATGGATTGGTAACCCTGTTAAAACAACTCCCGGTAAATGGATGGGAATATCTTCCGATTTTGAAATTACATCTGCATCCTTAAAAAAGGAAAATAAACTCAAAGTATATTTCTGGAATAAATCAAAAAATACTTTTTATGTTGATGACATTCAATTAGTGTTCAGTGGAGTTGTAAAGCGGTTTGTGATGCATTCTGTTCCAGTTCCTGAAAGAAACATATTTTATGATTTTGAAGTGCCTTTTGATGGTGATAATCCCGAAAATTTTTCATCAGAGTATTATAGGTCGGGAGGAAAGTCTTTTTTATTAAACGGAAAAACTTCCTATTCGCCTTCTATTGTGAAGAGAGTAAATGAGGTAATTGACTCTGAGTTAAAGTTAGTCACTTTAAGTGTCTGGCTCTATCCAATGAAAGCGAATCCCGATGTGGTTTTAGTTGTATCCCTGAAAGATGCTGAAGGCAAAGAGTATTCATGGAACGGTAGAAGTTCGGAAAAAGGAAAGTTTACAGCTCGTGAATGGACTAAACACCGTGCGCAGTTTAAATTGCCATTTGAGCAGATTCGTAAAGATGATATCATCAGCGCTTACCTATGGAATAAATCGGGTACAGATGTTTATGTTGACGACATGGAAGTGGTGTATGGCGAAACCAATGTAAGAAGTGGTGAAAAACCATTGCTCGATATGACACAATTTGTTGATAAGGAATACAGTTTTCCTGTTAACAGATCACCTTTCAGATCCGCTTTTTTGTCTAAGGTGTCAATTCCAGGATTAGAATCGGGATATCTTATAAATAATAATGAAGTAAAGAAAGGGGAAATAAATCCTTTTCAGCCAGTTGTTGCAGGGTCATTTGTTAAAGGGCAACATAGTTTGCACCAACTGTTTTGTATTGAAAACAGAATTGCGGTCATTTATTCGTTTTGCCCCGAAAAGCAGCAATTTCAAAAGCTGGTTGAGAGTAAGGTCGGGCTTCTTCCCGAGTGGGTATCGGATGCCGGTGTATTTTCATGCGATTTAAATGGAGATAACATTGATGAGGTTCTTGTATCGGGTCATTCAGGAGAGCAGCTCTTCCTGTTGTCTGTAGAAGGACTATTGGGTGGTTGCCAAAATGGTACTAAGGCAAATTCTTCCATTTCTGTTTTGTATAACAGCGATCAGGATGCAATGCTGAAAGAATTGACGGGGAAAGGCTTTACTTTTATAACAGGAGATTTTAATAACAACGGGAAATCAGAAATTCTCGCTGTAAACTCTGCCACTGGAGGATACCGCATAGTTGAATATGACAAAGAAATTTTTAGAACTGAGCTAAGCGTTGAGAACAATGAACTTTTTGCATCAGGTCTTAGCAATAAAAATATATCATTGACAGCATTTTCACCCGGGAAAGGCGAAGCAGATTTGTTATTGATCACCTATGAACATAAAGGCAGGGATATAATTAAAATAGCCGGCAGAAGAAATAATACAGGGCCATTGGCTGAGAAAAACGGATTCAAAATTCCGGTGCATCTTTTCAATAATAAAACACAGTTTTATACTGGTAATTTTTCAGGTGATGGGTCATTACAAATACTGATTAATAGTACCGACTGGCGTTTCGATTTAAAACTAGCTGAAATAAACGGGCAGGAATTAAACGTTAAATATAATCTTGATTTTGCAGGGTACGGAAATTCAGAAAACCCAAAGTTTTACGAGTGCAGAAAATTTATTACAGGTAAATTTACGCAACCCATAACGGATGAGATTCTCGCGATTACGCGCAATTGTGATGATGACGATTATAATGGTTTGCATTGCAGGAAATATACCAGCACCGGCATGTTTGTCCCGGTTATTCAATTATTTAATTTAAAAGCTAACACTGAACGATGAACGTATCGGGTAAATATCTGGTTGTTATTTTCATTTATATGGTTTTTGCATCCGGATGTAAGCAAGGTGCATCCGAATTAAATGATATTGCTGAAACGGAATTCTTTCAACTGGGTGAATTCAATCCGGTTTCAAATTTTACTGCTGATTCGGGAGACAAAGTTGTAATTAATCTGGATTATTTGAATGCTATGACGGATGGTTTTGTAATTCCATCCGGCCGTCAGACTGATGGCGGTGTTTTCAAATTCTCATTCAGTATCAGAAATAAAACAGGATCACCGGCCCGGTTTGCCTATAAGATATTTTATCAGAATGAAAGCTATAAGTTTCCGGAGTTGTTACCTGATGGAAAAAATACCAATCCATTGTCGGTTGAAAATTTTTACGGTAGCTGGGAAGATTCTCTTGTTGAATTCAGGCTTACTGAACTGATTCCTGCTGATGGCAACTTTCACACCGTTCGTGATTCCTTCAGGATTATTGGGAATCCCCGTAATGAGGCAAGGTATTTTGAAAATGGAAAAAATGACCGGTGGAAGCGAAATCCAAGAGTAGGGGATTACTCTTTCTTACTTAGCGTAATTACTGAATCTGGTGTTAAAAATCCAAAACTACCGCAGTCGGTTAAAAAGATTGGAGCATTAAATAATAATTATGTGAACCCATATTATTTTTTCATGCATGGTGAGGCATCTCAAATGAAAGAACTGGCTTACATAAAAACCGAAAATTTATTAAAGGTGATTGCCAGGCCCGATCTTGGGAAAGGTATTTATAGTAACCCGATGAATTTTTCAAAAGAGCAGCATGGAATCTATTTTCACGAAGATTGCAATCAGGATTCGGCCATATATCATGATGCCGCTTTTGAACAATTTATAAATAATGTTGATCCATCGATGCGGTTTGAGAATATTCCGGTTGTAAGAGATTTGATGGGTGGAAATTATACCAAAACGGATTATAACTGGGACAAAGCATTCTACCGGCTTGATGATATGATTTCCACTTTGCCTGGTGTTGCAAGAAGACCGTGTGAAACCGTATATTCCGACAAGGAAGCACACAAGCTGGTTATAATAAATCCAGGAACGAAAGAGGGTATATGGAGAAAGGAGAGTGTTGGAATAAGGACCCGTCACGGATTTATATACGGGAAGTACCGGTTAAAATGCAAACTCACAGAATTGTTGAATAAAGACAATGTTTGGAATGGACTTACCAATGCCATCTGGTTGTTGTCGCAGCAGGGTAGTGGTCCCTGGAATAGCCGAAGATCATGCGATAAGGAAGGTTACATGGCAACTTACTGGGGTGGTGATAACGATAAACGGGTACCGGTGATTGATTACAGTGAGATTGATTTTGAGATATTAAAAACACCACCCTATTGCCCTTCTGATGTATTTCCACCGGTAATCAAAAATCCGGTAAACGACATTAATAACACATCCAGATGGAACGTAAGTTTTCCTGAAGAACTTGAGTCTGTTGATGGGATGATCGCTGTTGCCTGCACCAATTGGGATATGGCATGCAAACAACCTTCAGCTTTCAGATCGGGATGTAATGAATTGAAGTATGGTGAGCATGTTTTTAAGTCGCACCGGTGGACAGATAACTACAGGGCACTAACACAAAAGAAATATGAAAGTGATGACGAATTGTTTGGTTCTGAATTTTATTATTTTGAAATTGACTGGAGGCCAGATGAAATTATATGGAGAATTGGACCTGATCCCAATAACATGAGAGTGGTTGGGTATATGAATTCAACAGTTACGTCCATTCCAAACAACCAGATGACCTTAATAGTTACCCAGGAATATCATAATACTAAATGGTG
>CAZPKJ010000219.1:0-4543 GCA_964587075.1 uncultured Flavobacteriaceae bacterium
ATTTCAGACGATAATTTAATATCAACTATTCAAAGGAAAAACTTAATTGATGGCATTGCCATATTTATTACAACTTCAAAAACTTTTTCAAAGCGTTTCGGCTTCCCGAATCTACGATAACCGAATAAACACCGGGGTTCAGCGAAGAAATATTAACCCTGATACTTTCTGCAGCAGATTCTGTTCTGATACATTCTTTGCCCAAAGCATTATAAATTACCACGGATGATTTTTGATTTCCCAGTCCCGAAACCGTTATATGGTCGCGGGCAGGGACCGGGGTCACCTGCAAATATGAAGCGGAAGGTTCATTTAATCCTACCGTAGTTCCGTTTTTGGCGGGAATGGTAATAGAGGTGTGAGTATCTTTCCGGTCGTTCCGGGTAACAAAAACCGACAACACACAACTGTCAATGTTAAAAGATAACGGTACCGTGTACATATAATTTCTTGTTACCAGAGTTCCCACCGAAGTGGTA
This sequence comes from uncultured Flavobacteriaceae bacterium, assembly GCA_964587075.1. Taxonomy (GTDB): domain Bacteria; phylum Bacteroidota; class Bacteroidia; order AKYH767-A; family OLB10; genus CAZPKJ01. The sequence goes on from CAZPKJ010000219.1 coordinate 480, forward strand.
GTGATATTCTCCCCCCATTGCCCGGTTATCATGTCGCGCATCACATAATTATGCACATAGTTTGGTCCCCAGCCAACCTGGGCGCCGATGATGCCGTTTTCAACCAGAACAACATTTAGTTTGTTGGCTTGAAACTCGCTGGCGGTATAATACAATTCAACAGTGATATCCAGTTCCCGGGTGGTTGCATTCCAAACGGATGCGGCTCCAATATTCACCGGACTGTTTCCTCCCTGCAGTACCACTACGGCACCGGCACCCTGATGCGGATAGCCGCTGTCCCACCAGCCCGGCCTGCGAATGGCCAGGTTATCGGGAGGATTTTGAGGAAAATAAGGGGGCTGGTTGTTGGTTCCCGGAAACAACATCCGGTTAACCGTTCCATATGGATATGCGGTTCCTGCAGCCATGGAATCAATGGCATCACCGTACGGGGTCCGGTAATCGGGCTGGCCAGCCCCGGGTACAGCAAATATTCCCGAATGGATATTAATCACGGTAACCCTTCCCGGGTAATCATTGATCAAATTAGCTGCACGCAAATCACCATCGGGGCAAAACTGGCAGTTGACACCCGTAAATTGTTCCAGGATAGCGTTCCGGGGAAGAACACTGGTACTAACCAGGCTCTGTGAATGGGATAGTCCGGATATTCCCGTTACTATGCACAGAATTATGAGTATTCGCTTCATTATTTGCTTCTATTTCACTTTAAAATTAATAAAAAAGATGATAATAACTCCTGGGGCTAAATTTATACCTTTGATAATCAATAGTTACATGATATCTTAACGAAAGTATCTGCTGATTGTATTATTTCATATCCGGGTTATATTTGACCCCTCATAAATTCACCTTAACTTTGCAGGTAATAATTCAATAAATCCGACAATTCTTAATCAATTTATTTCATGTCACAGCAGATAGATACCCTTGAGCGGGTGATCATCAAATTTGCAGGCGATTCCGGTGACGGAATGCAGTTAACAGGTACCCAGTTTACCAACACCGCCGCTTTATTTGGAAACGACATTAGTACATTCCCCGATTTCCCGGCCGAAATCAGGGCCCCACAGGGTACTTTGGCAGGAGTTTCAGGGTACCAGCTTCACTTTGGAAGTACGAACATTTACACACCCGGCGACCGGTGCGATGTACTGGTGGTGATGAATGCCGCCGCTCTCAAAGCTAATCTCAGGCAACTGAAAAACGGGGGAACCATCATAGCCAATACCGAAGGTTTTGATGCCAAAAATCTCAGGCTTGCAGGTATTGCCGACGGCGATAATCCGATGGAGAATGGTTCGCTCGACAGTTACAAACTCATAAAAATAGATGTAACCAAACTTACCCGTGCGGCACTCACCGATTCGGGGTTGGGAGTGAAGGAAATAGACCGGTCGAAGAACATGTTTGTGCTGGGGTTTCTTTACTGGATGTACAACCGTTCACTCGACAACAGTATCCGGTTTTTGGAAGAAAAGTTTTCGAAAAAGCCCGATATCCTCAATGCCAATATTAAAATTCTGAAAGCGGGATTTCATTATGGCGATACTACCGAAACGCTCATGCCTCGTTACATTGTTAACCCGGCTAAAATGGCTCCGGGTGTTTACCGTAACATGATGGGAAACCAGGCAACCGCGCTCGGACTGATCGCCGCTTCAAAAAAATCGGGACTTGATTTATTTTACGGAACCTATCCGATTACCCCAGCGTCTGACATATTGCACGAATTAGCCAAGTTTAAAAATTTTGGTGTTCGCACGTTCCAGGCTGAAGATGAAATAGCCGCTATTTGTTCGGTTGTTGGTGCCGCATTCGGCGGAAGCCTGGCTGTTACCGCCTCTTCGGGGCCGGGTATAGCGCTTAAAGGTGAAGCTATGGGACTTGGCGTAATGCTGGAATTGCCCATGGTAATTATTAATGTTCAACGCGGAGGACCCTCTACCGGATTGCCTACCAAAACCGAACAATCCGATTTATTGCAGGCATTGTATGGAAGGAATGGCGAAGCTCCAATGCCTGTAATTGCCGCCAGTTCGCCCGCCGATTGTTTCGAAACGGTTTTTGAGGCATGCCGGTTAGCAGTTGAATTCATGACACCGGTAATGTATTTATCGGATGGTTATATTGCCAATGGCGCCGAACCCTGGCGGTTCCCCAAGTCGGATGATCTTAAACCCATCAAGGTTCAGTTCGCAAAAGCAACCGATGGCGAAAAGTTCCTGCCTTATAAACGCGATGAAAAACTGTCGCGGCCCTGGGCTGTACCCGGTACACCGGGACTTGAGCACCGTATCGGTGGAATTGAAAAGCAGCATGAAACCGGAAATATCTCTTACGAACCCGATAATCACGAGTTCATGGTTCACATGCGGGAAAGCAAAGTGGAGAAAATTGCCGACCACATACCCCCTCAGAAACTTGATAACGGTACCGAAAAAGGAAAACTGCTTATCCTGGGCTGGGGATCGACTTATGGAAGTATTAAAACAGCTGTTATCGAGGCAAGGGCCAAAGGTTATGATGTTTCACATGCCCACATCCGTTATATAAAACCATTCCCGAAAAATCTTGGCGAAATTCTGTATAACTATGATCAGGTTCTTATTCCCGAAATGAATAACGGACAACTGGTGAAAGTAATCCGCGATAAATTCATGATTCCTGCCATATCATTCACTAAGATTCAGGGTATGCCTTTTACGGCCGGTGAAATATATGATAAGGTAACAGTTTTACTGGATGGAAAATAATATTGAAACAATTAATTAAAGAAATATGTCAGAGGTAAATTCTAGTTCAGCCCCTCCCGCGTTAACATCAAAAGACCTGGTGACCGATCAGGATGTGAGATGGTGCCCGGGTTGCGGCGATTACTCTATTTTAAAACAGGTACAAACCGTTATACCCGAATTTGGTATTCCGCGTGAAAATATCGTTTTCATTTCCGGAATCGGATGTTCATCACGTTTTCCTTATTACATGGAAACCTACGGGATGCATAGTATTCATGGCAGGGCAGCGGCTATGGTCAGCGGATTAAAAGCAACACGTCCTGAGTTAAGCATCTGGATGGTTTCGGGCGATGGTGATTCATTATCGATTGGCGGAAATCATTTCATTCATTTGCTCCGCCGTAATTTTGATATTAATCTTTTGTTGTTTAATAACGAAATTTATGGTTTAACCAAAGGACAGTATTCACCCACTTCCGAAGTTGGTAAAGTTACCAAGTCGACACCATTTGGATCGGTCGACCACCCTTTTAATCCGGCTTCATTGGCGCTTGGCGCGGATGGTACATTCGTTTCACGTACCATGGACCGTGACCCCGTGCATATGAAGGAAATTTTAAGAAGGTCGAACGCACACAAGGGAACTTCATTTGTTGAGATTTACCAGAATTGCAATGTATTCAATGACGGCGCATTTTTTATTTACACCGATAAGGAGACTAAAAAGCAGGAAACACTTTTTGTGGAACATGGAAAGCCATTGATTTTCGGACAGGATGGCGAAAAAGGAGTGAAACTCGATGGATTCAAACCTGTTATTGTAAACATGAACGATGGCCATTCTCCGGAAGATTTATGGATTCATGACGAATCCGACCGGGTTAAAGCAGGAATTCTCAGCCGCTTTTTCGACAATCCCCGTAAGGGAGGCGAACATTTTCCAAGACCATTCGGAGTATTTTACGTTGAAAACCGTCCGTGTTACGAGGATGGAATCAATCAACAGGTAAAAGACGCCATTGGTAAAAGAGGCGAAGGAGACCTGGATGTGCTGCTGCGTGGAAGGGATACCTGGGAGATTCAGTAATTTAAGTCATAGGTCATAAGGAAAAGGAGAACGGAATAAATGGTGAAAGCTGCCATTTTGGGAGGTTCGTTGTGGGTTGAATTTTAATGTGCAAAACCCGCACAGGTTGTTGCAATCAGGCAGCGAAACAGCAGTGTTTAAAACAATTTTAATAAACTAAAAACGCCCTGAAATTTTCAGGGCGTTTTGTTAATTTTTGGTCTTTTAAAACTTAAAGGCAAGTCCCATTGTGAGCC
>CAZPKJ010000220.1:0-4518 GCA_964587075.1 uncultured Flavobacteriaceae bacterium
TGAGGCAAAACGGCATAAGGATATGGTACTTCGCAGCCCTGTGATACGAAAAATGCCGCGAAATACGTTTTATAAATGGCTCAAGGCAAAAGAAAAGCTGGGCGGTCAGCATAAGGTGCCCAGGCTCTCGAACGATCGCAAAATTGTTGATGAAATTTTATCTATGTCAGAACAGCCGGTATGAAATGGTCAGCAGATATAATTTTGACAGTTCTGTTTTTCACGGCTTTTCAAAGCCAGGGACAGAATTACTCACTCATAAAAAAGATTGAATCGGCGGGAAGTAAATTTACTACCGATCACCTGGGAAATATATACTTGTACAAGTCGGGCGATGTAAGCCGTTATAATGCCTCCGGTGACCCAACGGGAATATACAGTTCGCGCGATTTTGGCGACATCAGTTATATAGATGCGACCAACCCAATGAAAGTTTTAGTAGTTTTCGCAAAGTTTGCGAAAGTAGTGGTGCTCGATAACGGCCTTTCGGCTAATACCTCATTCGACCTTGCCCTTCCGGGGATAACGGATATCTCTCTGATTTGTTCATCCCGCGAAAGCGGTTATTGGATATTTGACCCGAGTAACAGGAAACTGGTCCGCATGAATGAACAGTTATCTATTATATCGGAGGGGACACCATGGCGCCAGATATCGGATAAACCATTGAAGCCTGTTCAGATACTCGACTCGGGAAACTGGCTGGTGGTACAGGATACCACACATGGATTTCTGGTTTTCGACCGCTACGGAACCTATTACAAGACTGTGAATGCCGAGTCTAAAGGCGGTTTTCAGGTCAGCAACGATGAAATTCTTTATAAAAAAGGTACGGGAATGTTATCCGTTAACATCAAATCGGGTATTGTGAACCATTTTTTACTGCCCCAAAATCAGCCCGATGACGAATGCCGGGTGGAGAACAAACGGATTTATTTGCATGACAAAGACTCGTTAAATATATTCAGCTACTGAACTTATTCAATTTATTCGTACTTTGGTGCTCCCATTCATTTGTGAATTTTCAACCATTTATACATTATGCATATTGCTGTCGCGGGGAATATAGGATCCGGTAAAACTACCTTAACAACGCTTCTTGCCAAACATTTTAAGTGGGAGCCCCATTATGAGGATGTTGACGATAATCCCTATTTAAATGATTTTTATGAGGACATGCAGCGCTGGTCATTCAACCTGCAGATTTACTTCCTGAATTCAAGATTCAACCAGGTTGCCAACATCATGAAAAACAGCAAAACGGTTATTCAGGACAGAACTATTTACGAGGATGCTCACATATTTGCTCCCAACCTGCATGCCATGGGATTGATGACTACCCGTGATTTTAAAAATTACCAGGATCTGTTTAACCTGATGGTGGAATTCATAAAACCACCCGATTTATTGATTTACCTCCGGGGATCGGTTCCGGCACTGGTAAAACAGATTGAAAAACGGGGAAGGGCCTATGAAAATTCAATACGTATCGACTACCTCAGAAGGTTAAATGAACGCTACGAAGCCTGGATTTCTACCTACGAACATGGCAAAATGCTGGTGATTGATATTGATGAAATTAATTTTGCCGAAAACCCCGAACATCTGGGAATGATTGTAAACCGGGTGAATGCCGAACTGAACGGGCTGTTCTGATTTTATACGTCAACAGGCTAAACTACACAATCTTAACAATTTCCGCACCTCACCCGAATTTCTTGTGCTTTCCGGCTATGATATTTTTATTATGGATACAAAAGGAATTACTCACTTTTATTTTTAGTAAAAAAATCATTTTTTCGCAGGGAATTCGGGAATTATTTATATATTGAGACCGAATTAAAATTCTGTTTTACAGAGTGAGTTGAAACCTTTAAAAATTTTGAAATGTTGAAAACCGCCAAAAAGCAAAAGATTCAGATAGAGTTCGAAATGCATTGTTCACCACGGATACTTTTCAATTATGTAAGTACACCCTCCGGCTTATCGGAATGGTTTGCAGATGATGTTACGGTGCAGGAGGGAGTTTATACTTTTAAATGGTCGGATACCGAGGCAAGGGCCAAAATGGTTCATAAGCGGGAAACACAACTGGTAAAATTTAAGTGGCTCGATGAGGAAGAAGATAGTTATTTCGAATTCGAAATTTTAACCGATGATCTGACATCGGATGTGGCACTGATTATTACCGATTTTTGTGTTGCCGAAGATGAAGATGAAACACGGCGTTTGTGGGATACACAAATTCATAACCTGCGTCAGATAATCGGCTCCTGAATCAAAGTGCTTTCATAATGGCAGCCAGGAACGCCTTTCCTTTTGCTCCCAGTTGTTCCGACTGATCCAGCGGAACCATAGTTGCAAGTTTTAAAAAACCTTTCTTCCGGGTTGTTTCCGAAAACTGTTGTATGTCAAAATCGCCGGGTACCAGTTCGGTGTAGTATTCTTTTTCAATGTGATGTTTCCAGGGATTATCACTGACTCCAATATACACCCCCCTTAAACCGGACCTTATTAATGTGTCGAAAAACTTTTCCCCCGCCAAAGGCAGATAATCACCCGACAGGTGAAAGGTTACCGAAAAGGGATTACCCCACCACAACATGGTCCGGAAAGCAAAAATCGCCTCACGTCCGAATATAGCGGGATAATCGAAAATCATCCAGGGCAGCCCGCCGTAATTTTCACCGCGGCTTATTTTACCGCGTTTATCGAGTATCCCGGCAGGTAACTTCAACGCATACGGGATGGCTTCGGCCCGGTATACCTGTTCCAGTTCACCAAAATAATCCGAAACCTTTTGAAGCAGTGCCTGCTTTTGCCTGAAAAAAACCGTATTGTTCAATAATTCCTGCTCGTAACCGTTAAGGCTTAAATTAGTACCTTTATCGCCCATATTGTACGCCTGGTTTTGGTGTGTAAATGTACTTCTGAAGTATCGTCATTGCAAGTGTTTCTGAATTCAGATTGAAAAAATTATCCAAACTTGTCCTTGCCTCATTTCTTGGCCCGTTCATGGCCACCTTTTTTGTTGTGCTTTTTATTCTGCTCATGCAGTTTCTTTGGAAGTATATCGACGATCTGGTAGGTAAAGGGCTGGAATGGTATGTCATAACCGAACTCATGTTTTATGCTACCGCTACGCTGGTTCCCCTGGCGCTGCCGCTTGCTATATTGGTTTCATCAATTATGACCATGGGGAACCTTGCAGAGAATTATGAAATTGTTGCTGCAAAATCGGCAGGCATTTCGTTGCAAAAAATCCTGCGTCCCATGCTGATAGTTGCGTTGCTGGTGAGCGGACTGGCTTTTTTATTTTCCAATTATATGCTTCCGTTTACAAATCTTAAAATGGGATCGCTTTTGTATGATGTAAGACAACAAAAACCGGCATTTTATATTCGTGAAGGCGTTTTTTATAATGGTATCGACGGTTATTCCATCAAAATAGGTGAGAAAGGCGACGACAATCAAACGTTGCGAAATGTTATGATTTACGACCACTCAGCCATGAAAGGCAATACCAAGGTAGTGGTAGCTGAAAGTGGACGTATGGTTATGTCGAATGATGAAAAGTACCTTATTGTAACTTTGTTTAATGGAAACAGTTTTGAAGAACAGGATGAAAGCAACAGGAACCGTACACCATCACATCCGTTCCTCCGAACTGATTTTAAAAGTTACGAATTCCGGTTCGATTTATCTACTTTCAAACTGAACCGGACCAATGAAGAATTGTTCAAGGACAATTACCAGATGCTGAACATCGAACAGCTGTCAACTTCACTGGATAGTTTGGGGGAGCAGCTGGTTCGGCGAAAGGAAGAAATTGAAGTTACTTCCAAATCGTATTTCATGACGTATCGTGACAGCGTTTTGGCCAGATCGGCATCATCGGAAGTACCCGCACCGGATACCAATGTATCGTCCGATAGCAGTGTGATTTATGAAAACGCCCTGGGACATGCCCGGAATGTCCGATCTTACCTGAAAAGCGTCGACGATGAATTGGATGCACGAAGAGAACTTATGGCCCGGTTTTCGATTGAGTGGCACCGTAAATTTACACTCTCCATCGCATGTCTTATCCTGTTTTTAATAGGTGCGCCTCTCGGTGCCATCATCCGCAAAGGGGGAATCGGATTACCGGTGGTTGTTTCGGTACTCTTTTTCCTGGTATTTCATGTTACATCTATCATGGGAGAAAAATTTGCACGGGAAGGTGTTATTGAGATTTGGGCTGGAATGTGGATCGCCCCTGCAATATTGTTGCCTGTGGGACTTATGCTGTTGTATAAGGCAACACATGACAGTGTTATTTTCGACGTCGACCTGTACACGAAATTTTTTACTCGCCTGATCAGGAAAAAAAGCAAATGAAAATTCTTCAACTTTGTTTACGTGTTCCTTTTCCGCCATCCGATGGTGGAACCATTGCCATGTACAATATGTCGATGGCATTGCACAAAGCGGGATGCCAGGTAAAAATACTAGCATTCAATACCCGTAAACATTTTG
>CAZPKJ010000221.1:0-4512 GCA_964587075.1 uncultured Flavobacteriaceae bacterium
ATCAGGAAGGGGAAGGAAATGTTTGATTACCGTTCGAAATACCTGCCGGGATTGTCGCGCAAAATAACACCCATCAGTCTTCCCGAAAAGGAAATACAACTCATACGTAAAGAATGCGAACGGCTGTTTACCTCGCTTGGTTTTAATGTTTATGCCCGTATCGACGGGTTCATAACGGATACGGGTAAGGTATTCCTGAATGACCCGAACACAACGTCAGGAATGCTGCCGTCGTCGTTTTTCTTTCATCAGGCGGCCGAAATCGGATTAAATCCGTCGCAGTTTATTACGTATATCATTCGAACTTCGCTTGGCGCGAGAGTGAATGACATACGGGAGTATATAATGATACCATGGTTGTTGCAGCACATCGACCGCAGCATAGTATCAGGTAAAAAGGCCATAAAAAACATGAAGAAAATCGCTGTAATTATGGGCGGTTATTCATCCGAGCGACACATTTCGGTTGAGAGTGGCCGAAATATTTATGAAAAATTATCATCATCGGGAAACTATCATCCTGTACCGGTTTTTCTCACTGGTAACGGCCAGGCACATACGTTGCATGTTATTCCGGTAAATGTTTTGTTAAAGGATAATGCCGACGACATACGTGAGAAGGTTGAGAATTTCCATCGTCATCCGGTAATAAACACCATTATTGATGAATGCGCTGCCATAACAGAACGCTATGCCGACGCGGGCAACCTCGAAGCGCCCCGTGCCATAACGTACCGTGAACTGGCCACCATGGTTGACGGTGTTTTTATAGCGTTGCATGGCCGCCCCGGCGAAGACGGGGTGGTGCAGTCGAAGCTGATTGAGGTAGGGTTGCCATTTAATGGTTCAGGAGTAGCGGTTTCGCAGGTCACTATCGATAAATTTGTAACCAACGAAGTGCTGATGAAGCATGGTGTTATGGCTGCCAGGCACCTGGTAATTCAGGAGGATGAATGGCGTGGTAACCCCAGCCAGGTTGAAGACATAGTGTTGAAGGAGTTTTCGTTTCCGCTCATCGCCAAACCGGTCGACGACGGTTGCAGTTCGGCGGTAAAAATTATTCGCAATGTAAGTGAACTACACGCTTTCGCGGAGCTGATATTCCGAAAAACCGAAGATTTGGTACCTGCCGCGGCCTCGGTACTTAAAATTAAGCCCAAAGAGGAGTTTCCCAACAAGAATTGTTTCTTAATTGAAGAGCTGATAGGGCAGGGCAGTGCCGACAAGTTTCTTGAAATAACCGGCGGATTGCTCACAGTATATAATGAAAAAGGTGAACTGGAGTATGAAATATTTGAAGCATCCGAAACGTTATCGGAGGGCGATGTGCTTTCGCTGGAGGAGAAGTTTCTGGCCGGCCAGGGACAAAATATTACACCTGCCCGGTATAGCAGCGACCCTGTAAAGAACAGGATGATTTCGGAAAAAGTGAAAAAGGAACTGGAGCGTGCCGCCCGGATACTAAAAATCGAGGGTTATGCACGTATCGACGCTTTTGTAAGAATTTATAATGATGAGAAGGTTGAGGTGCTGGTCATTGAGGTGAATTCCCTTCCGGGGATGACACCTGCCACCTGCATTTTTCATCAGGCAGCCATTGATCATTACAAGCCTTTTGAGTTTATTGAAAAAATAATTGAATTTGGATTTCGCAGGAAGCAAATATCCAAAGCGGATTCAAAACTTTAGCGGATGAAACTTTTATTAGACTTTCTTAAATCAAGGATTTTTTTTATCAACATCTTCGCGGCACTTGCCATACTGGTGCTGATATTCGGTGTAACTTATAAATGGCTGAATTCATATACGCGCCATGGCAGCAGCGTCAGTGTACCCGACCTGCGGGGTATGCGCATCGAAAAGGTGGAGGAATTCCTTCAATTTCGTAATCTCCGCTATAAAATCAGCGATTCCACTATCTTTGATCTTAACCTGCCTCCCGGAACGGTGATTGAACAGGATCCGCAGCCTAACGCCAAGGTAAAGGAACAGCGTACCATTTACCTTTCCGTAACGCGCTCATCGGCACCCGGAGTAAAAATCCCCGACCTCGAAGACAGCTCCCTCCGGCAGGCGGAAGCCATCCTGAGGTCGTACGGGTTGGTACGGGGGCAGTTAATTTATAAACCCGACCTGGCTAAAAACGCCGTTCTCGAAATGCAGATCAATGGCCGCACAGTAACCAAAGGCGATGAAGTTACCAAAGGTACCGTAATCGACCTTGTTCTGGGTGACGGATTTGGTGTAACCAAAGTGCTTGTTCCTAATTTATTTGGCCTGCCGCTGGATGAAGCATCGTTTGCTGTTCAGGCTTCGTCGCTTAACATAGGAGCACTGGTGTTCGATGCATCGGTACGCGATTCATCGGCGGCCAGAGTTTACAAACAATTCCCGGCCTTCGACGGGGTCACCGAAGTCAGCCAGGGCGAATCTATCGACCTGTTTCTAACACAGTCCGAGTCCGTATTAAAATTACACGAGGCCGGTTCAAACCATTCAGATGATGAAGACGAATAAGAGATTATACCAACTGCTAACGGCTTTGGCATGTATGTTTTTAGCCGCTCCGTTGCTGGCACAGGATGAATTCATTCTGCCGCTGCAGAACAATGCTGCCATCAGGGCGGCGCTCCTTCAAAAACAGTCATCCGCGCAAGCGAAAACTGCCACAACAGGCGATACGCTGTTTTTACCCTTTTACGACGACTTTTCGGAGTTTACCGTATGGCCCGCGGTGAGCCGTTGGACCGACAGCACTGCCTTTGTGAACTACAACTTTCCCATTAACCCTCCTACTCTTGGTGCAGCTACACTTGACGGCCTGGATGCATACGGCAACCCCTACAATAACACCAATGCCAACGCGAACGGGCTTTGCGATGAACTAACGTCAAAATATATAAACCTCGAATTTGATGAAAATGGTTTACCTTATAATCCTAACGACAGCATCGCCATGATATTTTATTTTCAGCGGAAGGGAAGGGGCGACAATCCGGAAGCATCCGACTCACTGGTTCTTCAGTTCTGGAATGTTACCTTGCAACAGTGGGATAGAGCATGGAGTGCCAATGGTAATACTTCGGGCGACACGCTTTTTACAAAAGTGAAAATTTCTATAAACAGCACCGACTACCGACAAAACGGGTTCCGATTCAGGTTCCGTAACTATGGGTCGCAAACCGGTACGCTCGACTTATGGCATGTTGATTACATCCATCTGAGCAAGTTTCTCCCACCCGAATATGAGATCATTCGCGATTATGCGTTTGTGTATGACGGTAAATCGTTGCTGAACACCTACAGCGCTGTTCCCTGGCGCCATTATAACTCATTGCCTCTCGCTCAGCAGCAGGGTATGGTAAAAAGTTCGGCTGAACTTACCATTAGAAATAATCACGACGCAAGTTCATTCCCGGTTAAAGTGGCCGGAACGGTTTACGATGGACAGGGTACCGCAACCAACATTGTTGGAGGCGGAGGTCTCAATAATATTATTGTACCGTTGAACAGCAACGTGGTTCCGCCGGCAACCATCAACAATACCGCCATATTTCAGGATCCATCGGCCTTGAAACAGGCATCATTTACCGCGGTGTATGAAATCGGACAAACATCGGGAGGCGTTGTGGATGATTTTGGTGTAAATGATACATTGCGTTTCCGTCAGGATTTTCACGACTACTATGCGTACGACGACGGCTCGGCTGAGCTTGCTTATGGCATCAATGGTATTGGAGCACAGCTGGCATATAAGTTTGACATCCTCAAAGGCGACACGCTTAGAGCTGTAAATATGTTCTTCGCACAATCAGGATTAAGTGTAACCAACCAGTTGTTCAGGTTGTGTATTTGGGCAGGTACATCCTCAGGACCTGTAGGCGCACCGTTATATCAGAAGTTTAACCAGTCACCTAATTATATTGACAGCATCAATGGATTCTATACCTATCTCACCGACCCCGTGTATGTTCCACAGGGTACGTGGTATTTCGGGTTCATTCAAAACAACGCGGTTTTGTTGAATCTTGGTCTCGATGTGAACACACCTGCTGACCCTTCGCGCAAGTTCATCAATACATCAGGCAGTTGGGTTAATTCACAACTACCGGGTATGTGGATGATAAGGCCGGTATTCGACAGTGAGCCATTGTACACTTCCAATCCCGGATCACCGGAAAGCAATTATATAAAAGTATTTCCTCAGCCTGCTGATAATTATATCCATGTTGAAATTTCCGATGCAACGGTTCTCACCCGGCAGGTATATTTGAAAGATATAACGGGCAGGGTTGTTTTTGAATCGGACCCGCTGGTAAATCAAATTGATGTCAGCGGCTTATCACCCGGAATGTACTTCCTGGAAATTTACCATGATTCGTCGTCGCTGCCGCTTTCGCGGAAGGTACTTGTTGCACGGTAAGGTTTTATAATTTGCCATGCAGGATGAATTTGAAGAACAGGAGCAGGGTGAGCAGGAGGAACTCTATGATCTTCATCGAATAGTTGTCG
>CAZPKJ010000222.1:0-4440 GCA_964587075.1 uncultured Flavobacteriaceae bacterium
TAGGATTGAATGAAATTGCAAACAATGTTTCCAGCATCTCTACCTTCCCTAACCCGGTTGCTTCTGTACTTAACGTTGACTTTACTCTGGTTGACGGACAGAAAACTGCCATTCAGATGGTTGATGTTTTAGGAAAAGTGGTTTATTCAACCCAGGTAGATGCCGTAACAGGTATCAATAATTTGAAAATCAACGTGAAGGACTTTGCTGCCGGAATGTATTCATTGAATATCTTCTCTGGTAACTTAGCCAACTCACACAAAGTTATCGTTCAGTAATTTAAACTGCGAAAACAGGAAAGCCACTCCAGCCGGAGTGGCTTTTTTTTGCTACATGCTTTTCCATACATCATGTTACAGTTCTGATGCTCTGAGTGCTGATTCTTACAATTCAACCACATAATAATGGAGCTATCCGTTAAAAAATAATTCCAGTTATGTATATTTGGAGTCCTTAACCAAAAAAAAAACACAATTATGAAAAGAACCCTACTAACAACCCTGGTACTGGGATTTGCTTTTACCTCATTCGCGCAAAACCGTCCCGCACCATTAAACACCATTAAAGAGCGGCTTTACCGTACGGGCAATCTCACCACTGTCCCTTACCAGCCAGCTATTTCAGGAACCGAACTGCCTGCTAATAAGGTCAATCCAACCATCCGGAATTATGTGACCAACCTGAATAAATCTTCTCAGGCCCAGGTAGTCATTGGTACAACTACCTATGACCTTCAAACCAACGGATCGGTTCAGAACCGTATTTACAAGAAAAATGGTGCCGTAGGTGCCGTATGGACCATGAGTGGCGATTTGGGTGGAACATACCCTGACCGCGGAGCCGGATACAACTATTTCGATGGCACCAACTGGGGACCTATCCCCGCTCCTGCCACAGGAAGAATTGAAACTGACCGCCGTGGTTGGCCCAGCCTGGTTCAAATAGATAATGGAAGTGAAGTGGTGGTTTCACATGCCGCTTTGGCAACACCAACTGCTTCAAATGTACGACCCGCCGCAGGCTCAGGCTCCTGGACGCAAACCGCGATCCCTGCCTTCCCGGGTGGCCAAAACACCCTGTGGGTTCGTACTGCTGCCGGTGGTCCCGATGGTAACACCGTTCATATGATTGATATCACTTACCCAACCGGAAATGGTGGCGCATTGGTGAACGGCCTCGACGGATGCTTCAACTACAGCCGTTCGCTGGATGGCGGAAATACCTGGGATATTGTACGTGCCCTGCCTCCGGGAGTAAATGATCTTGAATACAACGGATTCAGAGCCGATGGTTATGCCATTGACGCTAAAGACAATATTGTAGCTTTTGTTTCAGGTAACCTCGACGATGACTGGGCGTTGTGGAAATCGACTGATAACGGAACTACGTTTACCCGTACCGTCATAATGGATTTTCCATTCACGAAATATGACGACGCCACGCAAATTACCGATATCGATGGTGATGGAATTGCTGATACCCTGCTTACCACCGATGGCAGCTATGCCATGATACTTGATAACAACGGAATGGTACACGCTTTTGCCGGTGCCATGCTGATTATTGATGCTGATCCTGCCGGATTACTCGGATTGTTCCTTTCAACCGATGGCTTATTATACTGGAACGAGAGCATGGGTTCAAACCCTCCAGTGGTTGTTGCCACCGCACCTGATATGGATGGCGATGGTGTTGCTTCTAATTTCGAAGTGGACCTGGGCGGCCGTTATGGAAATGATGGTATTTGCTCAATGCCAAGCGCCGGAGTTGACGCTTCCAATAATATTTTCCTCACCTATTGCCCGCTTATTGAAGGAACCAGCAACGGCAACCCTTCCCCCAACGCGTTTTCTTTCCGCAACGTGTACCTGGTGGCCTCTGTTGATGGTGGCACTACATGGGGCGATCCTCTAAACGTTTCAAACAGTCCGTTCGATGAGGCTGTATTTTGTGCTACTGCAAAGAATGTCGATAACTGTGTGAGCATGATCTGGCAGCAGGATGGTGACCCCGGTTATTCGGTTCCACCCAATGGCCAACACGCCGTTGCCAATAATGATATTGTATACGATTGTGTAGATGTGAACCTGGTGTTGGGAATCAACGATGCTGGCGGCAACAACGCGCTGTCATTGAACCTGTATCCAAACCCTGCAAGCAACATGCTTGTTCTCAGTTACAATATCGGCCAGGCTTCAGCCATTACAATTGAAATCAGAGATGTACTGGGTAAGGTGGTCGACCGTTCGGTTCACACTTCAACCGCAAGCGGATCGTTTGTTGTTAACAAGAATATCTCCTCACTCAATAATGGTGTGTATGCTGTAAATACCATCGTAGGACACAAAGTGTTTTCATCCATGTTTGTGAAGAATTAACGTTCTCTGCTTAAATTGAAAAGAGGCCGCCCCTGATGGACGGCCTCTTTTTATTTACAGCAGGTTCATCATATCGGATACACCGGGAGGACGTTCACAGGTAAATCCTTCGCCATATTCAACGCCCGCAAGTCGGCCAAACTCCATCGAACGTGAACGTAAAAGTTCCAGAAACTGCTTTGAAGAAATGGCTGTTTCAGGTTCTGTTGAGCCGGGGTCATAAAATTGCGACTTAAACATCAGGATGGCTTTCATCCGTTCTTCCATGCAGTCGGTAATATCCACAATAATATCTGGTACCATTTGTCGGTCCTGAATATAATGATATACTGAACGGGGCCGCCATGCTGCCTGTGGTTTGCCTTCAAACCTGGTATCAATACCTTTTAGTCCCGACAAAAAACAGGCTTCGGCAACCAAACCAGCAGCTCTTCCATGATCGGGGTGCCGGTCGCGAACCGCGTTTGCAAGTACAACTGCAGGCTGGTATTTTCTAAGTACAGTTATGATCGCTAACTTATTACGTTCCGAATGATCAAAAAAACCATCACCCATATCGAGGTTTTCGCGAACCGAAATGCCAAGAATCTTGGATGCTGCGGCAGCTTCCTGCGCCCTGATCTCGGGGGTTCCTCGTGTTCCAAGCTCCCCGCGGGTTAAATCAATTATACCCGCCTTATGGCCCGCTTTCACATGTTTTATTATAGTGCCTGAACACGAAAGCTCCACATCGTCGGGGTGTGCAGCAAAAGCCAGAATATCTAATTTCATTTATGGATAAATTTAATGATGCGAATTTCCGTTAACTTTTTAAAACAAACTAACTTTACCCGCAAAACAAAGCAACAAGCTGTTGAAAGATGTAATGTACCTGGCTGCAGCCGAATTCCGTAAGGAATGGCGGCAAAAAACCGCAATAACCGGCATTTTGATCTATGTGGTGAGTACGATTTTCATTTGCTATATGTCGTTTAAGCGAATCATTGACATCGAAACATGGAATGCACTGTTCTGGATAATCATGGTGTTTGCCGCGGTTAATGCCGTTGCACGAAGCTTTATGCAGGAAAGCCGCGGCTTGCAACTATACTATTATACCCTGCTCGATCCTGTACAGGTAATTGTTTCAAAAATAATTTACAACAGCATGTTGCTGGTTTTTATCTCTATTATTAATTTGCTGGTATATTCACTTTTTCTGGGAAACCCGGCCGCCGATATTTTCATGTACTTCTGCGGATTGTTGCTGGGCAGCCTGGCACTGGCTTCAACCCTTTCCATGATTTCGGCTATTGCTTCGCGGGCAGGTAATAACCCCTCACTGATGGCGATCCTGAGTTTTCCGGTTTTAATTCCTTTACTGATGACCATCATTCGCTTTTCACTGAACGCAATTCACGGCTTTTCGTGGTCGGCCAACATGGTTTACGCACTCATTCTGATTGCACTCAGCGGGATGGTTCTGACTCTTAGTTATCTATTATTTCCCTACCTTTGGCGGGAGTAAAATGGGCAGCTATTTCCAATATAATAATTTGATGAACAGGTAGTTAATGAAAAAGCATTGGTGGAAATTCCTTGCAGCGGTATTGCTGATGTATACCATTATCGCAGGCTTTTTGGGCGATGTCCCGGCCATGGCCATACTCAATGAAAGCATCCGCAATATGTACTTTCATGTAACCATGTGGTTCGCCATGATGATTTTACTCATTGTTAGTCTGGTTCAAAGCATCCGGTATTTGGGAAGTTTCGATCTTAAAAACGACCTGGTGGCTACAGAGTATGCCACGGTTGCCATGCTCTTTGGCATATTGGGTATGCTCACAGGCAGCTTATGGGCCCGTTTTACATGGGGAGCATGGTGGGTAAATGATGTTCAGTTAAACGGGGCAGCAGGTACCATGCTGGTTTATGCGGCCTATTTTTTATTGCGTAACTCTATTATCGACCAGCAAAAAAAAGCACGGGTAGCGGCAGTGTACAGTATTTTCGCTTTCGCGATGATGGTAGTATTTATCATCATACTTCCGCGGATGACCGATTCACTTCATCCCGGAAA
>CAZPKJ010000223.1:0-4293 GCA_964587075.1 uncultured Flavobacteriaceae bacterium
GCGGATGCCAAACTCGAAAAACTCATCAAGCTGTCGGCAAGCAGTAACTCGAATGTGTTCATTGAAACATTGATTTCGCCGAGCAACACGTCAGCCATTATCCAGGCTATTCAGCAACCCGGCATTTCGGGTCAACCCAACAATATGATGTTGTTTGAATATAAAAAGGGGGAATCCGAATGGCTCAAAGACATTATTGATAATTACAGTGTATTAAAGACAGCAGGCTTTGATTTATGCATCCTTGCAAGTTCCGACCGAAACTTTGGCTATAAAAAAGATATACATATCTGGATCAGGAAAGCCGATTATGAAAATGCTAATTTAATGATTCTGCTTTCTTATATTATTTTGGGCCACCCCGACTGGAAGCACGGTGAGATAAAAATATTCGCCACTTTCCGGAAAGAGGACCTGGAGAAGGAGCAGACTAACCTGATAGAGCTTACCTCCAGCGGCCGCCTTCCAATTTCCGCCAATAATATTATTGTATTGCCCCTGGAAGAGGAAACGCGACGGGTTGATGTAATTAATGAGTACTCCGTGGATGCCGACCTTACGCTTATTGGCTTCCACGAAAGTGTGATACGTTCAGAAAATGCAATCGACATCTTTGAGGGATACGATAAAATCGGCAACATACTTTTTGTGAATACTCTTATTTCCAAATTAATCAGGTAATTGATGGCTTGCTGATTTTTTCATAACTTTAACTCTGAGGATTTCGGTCAGGCCATGAAGAAAATAATTTTTTTATTATGGTTAATTCCCTATTGCTGGGCATATTCACAGCCCCAGCATTACAATTGGTACTTTGGATTTAACGGAGGAGTTTCATTTTCATCAGGAACTCCCGTAGTACTTGGCAACAGCGCCATCAGCACCGATGAGGGAGTAGCGTCGGTGAGTAACAGCAATGGTCAGCTGCTGTTTTATACCAATGGGGAACAGGTAATAAATTCTATGCATCAGGTAATGCAGAATGGAACCGGGTTATTTGGCAGTTTTACAACTGCGCAGTCGGCGGTTATTGTACCCGTTACCAATGATACTTCACGGTATTTGATTTTTACACAGGCCCCGCAGGCGGGACATGGATTCTTCAGCAGTGGTTACAGCGGACTTGCCTGGTCACTTGTTGATATGAATTTTAGTAATGGACTGGGAGCTGTGATTTCGAAAAATAATTTGCTTGCCGACACAACCTGTGAATCGTTATGCGCGGTATTGCATGCCAATGGAAAGGAGTCGTGGGTTATAGTACATGAATGGGGCAACCGGTCATTTTTATCGTATCGTGTAGGATGCGATGGCTCGGTTTCGGGCCCTGTCAGGAGTGAAGCCGGCAGGGTACATTTCGATTCAACACAATATGCTATCGGATCTATCGGCTGTATGAAACCATCACATGACGGAACAAAGCTCGCCATTGTTTGGTCACAGTTTCTCAATGAATCCGATTCATATGGCAGGATGGATATTTTCGACTTTGATAACGGTAACGGGAAAATTACCTTCCGCGACAGCGTTAATTTCGGGAATCAGCCTGGTGTAACAGAACGTGGTTACGGTGTTGAATTTAGTCCGTCGGGAAACTTCGTATATGCCTCAACACATGGTCTAAACAACGGACAGGCGTTTTCGCATGTTTACCAGACAGATGTTAACAGCACTGATCCCGACTCATCAAAGAAAATTATTGTCACCGTATTTCAGGCTGCCGGGTCATTACAACTCGCTCCTGATTCAAAAATATATATGGCCCGCCTTAATGGTTATCCATATTTATCAGCGCTCAACTTCCCCGACAGCATGGGGACGGCAGCCGGGTTTAATGCCAACGCAATATTCCTGGGAGGACCTGTTAGTACGTGGGGGCTGCCAAACAACTGGAACACTTTCAGGCAACCGGAGCCGTTCAGCCTGATTGAACCTGAAGATACATTGATATGCGTCGGGCAACCATTTGTTTTGAGTGCCTCTCAGCCTTATAATGACCTGACGTATAATTTTCAATGGAACACCGGACAAAGTTCCAGGTCAATTATTGTGACAGAGCCGGGAATTTATGTAGTAGAAGCATCAAACGCATGTCATTTATTAAGCGACACCATTGTTGTAACCGGTATGGATTGCGGCTGTGAATTACAAATACCCGACATAGTAACCATCAATAACGATGGCCTGAACGACAGTTTTTACATTACAACAACCAATTGTAGTTTCGAAAAATTTACAATAGAGATATTTAGTCGTTGGGGAACAAGAGTTTTTGCATCGACTTCAGATAAGTTCAAATGGCTGCCCGATGTAAGCGGAACATATTACGCGATTATTTTCTATGAAATGAATGGTAAGAAAGAAAGCAGAAAAGTTATAATTACAGTATTATAAACGGACTGGTGTTTTTACATGCGGATTAATAAGTTCTCATTAAACGGGAACGCTGAGGATTGGGATGGAAGATGTGGTTAAAAGTGTTTTACGTTCACTCTTTTTAAAGACTTTATTAACATCATGGGTTCGCGTAGTGGCAATACTTACCATGCTGGCTTTTTCCCTGGTAGCAAAGCCAATTATTTCTTCAACATAACTTGATCCATTCACTAAATTTAAAGTTGTACCGATGCCCTCTTTTTTAAACAACTCTGAAAGTTGCTTGCCTTTTTGCAGGATGGTTGCCTGTTCGGAGACATTGTTAATATCGCTAAAACCTAAAAGAAGTACCGAAGCGTTCATCAGTTGTGCCAGCGGAATTACATGACCCGGTTTTTTTAAGGTAAGTAAATTACTGTTAAACGGGAAAACTATTTTACTGAATCCTGTAATGTCGGATTTCTGATTAATAGTAAGGACGGGGATAGTTGTATTATTTACCACCTGTAATGAATTGTTTCCGAAAAACCATTCAAATACCCCGCTCTTACCATGCGAACCCATTACAATAAGGTCGGCATTGTACAAATGTGCCGCCCGTATGATACTTTCATAAATAACCCCGCTGTAATTGACGGCATCAACCTTTATTTTATGTTTTTTCTTGATTGATGAAGCCAGCTTTTTCACTTCTTTCAGCGATGCAATCATCATTTGCTCGGTAATCATCCCGATGGACATCATTTCGGCAGGTGTTGACCGGGAAAGGGTATCAACCACATGTACAAGCACAAGTTTAGAATTACTTTTCCTTGCTATATCAATGGCACAATCGAGCGCATGCGAAGCGGTTTCAGAAAAATCAGTTGGCGCTAGAATAGTTTGCAGTTCTTTTGTTTGCATTTTGTAGTGCTTTGAAAGAAAAACAGGAATATCGATTCAGCCTGTTTTATGTTGTGGGGCGACTACTACAAAAATAACAATATGCCGGGGGCCGGCGTTTGATATTAATCAACAAAACCATTGAATTTACTACTCTACAGAAGCCAATATGAACAAATTTTCGAAATGGCTGATAAGGATACTTTTGCCTTTGGTAGTGATAAGCTTCTTTTCTTTGAAAAACTTAATTGTTCGTACCAGATTCTCAAGGCTGGTGCCAACATAATTAGCCAGATCGGTTCGGGTAATGATGATTTCGGCTATGGGGGAATCGTCACCCAAAGGTTTAAATTTTTCATTTAAAATTAAAAGTGCCAGCGCAAGACGTTCCTTTATTCCCCGCTGTGCGAAAACATTCATCCTGTTGGTTAGTACAGTAAATTCATGGCATAAACTTACCAGGACCTGGTTCGACAGCGGAAGCGATTTGTTTAACAGCTCAAGAAAAGATGGCCGGCTTATAAAAATAAGCTCACAATCTTCAAGAGCCGACACGGTAACCGGCTGATATTCGTTGCTGATGATGGGCCTGTAGCCAAACACATCACCGGCATTATAAATAAAGAGTATTTGTATAGAACCATCAAAATTCAGCTGGTAAACCTTTAATTTTCCTGATTTAATTATGTAGATGCCATTTGGATATGACCCCTGTCTGAAAAGAACCTTCTTTTTTTTAAGGGAAATTTTTTTGGAATGCTTTTTAAGGAAAGTTTTATCGGATGGCTGTAATGCATCCAGGTTTATGCCGGAGTGGAAATGA
Organism: uncultured Flavobacteriaceae bacterium; assembly: GCA_964587075.1. Lineage (GTDB taxonomy): Bacteria > Bacteroidota > Bacteroidia > AKYH767-A > OLB10 > CAZPKJ01. Next base: position 4,082 of record CAZPKJ010000223.1, read on the forward strand.
AACCTCTTGAGGGCCTGGTTGATTCTATCCGATGAAATCATGTTCCAAATGTAGTATTAATTGTTATTGCCGGATGAGGCCAGGGAAAATATTAAGGGGTGAGCGGATGAGAATTTCAGGGACTGGCCGGGACTTTAGCTGCTTGACTTTGCATAGTGGACTACCCTTTGTGGGAAAGGGATTACTACACCATTATTGTTGAACTCATCAAA
>CAZPKJ010000224.1:0-1177 GCA_964587075.1 uncultured Flavobacteriaceae bacterium
ATATGTGGCCACTTTTGGTGAGGGTATCATAATACGTTCTTCTCCCTGAAAAACAGATTCTCTTCCGCCTGAAAAGAAAAATGTAACATGGGGATATTTTTCGGTTTCTGCAATCCGGAGTTGTGTTTTACCTGCTGCCGACAACACTTCTCCCAAAGTATTGGCCAGGTTATCTTTTCTGAACACAATTCCAACATTTTTAAAATTGCGGTCATAACTGGTAAGCGTTACATAGCGAAGATCCAGGGGTTTCATGTTATATTCAGGCATAGGTTCCTGCGAAAGCACCTGTGTAATTTCGCGACACCGGTCGGTTCGGAAGTTGAAACTGATCACGGCATCGCCATCGCGGATGATTGCAACCGGTGAGTCATTTTCATATATGCTCAGAGGCTTAATAAATTCATCGGTAACCCCATTCAGGTAGGATCTTTTGATGCCCTCCGTTGCCGAAGAACACCGCTCTCCTTTTGCCTGGGTCAGCAAATCGTAAGCTATTTTTATGCGCTCCCATCGTTTGTCGCGGTCCATGGCATAATACCGGCCCACAACCGAAGCAATTTTTGCTCCCGTACCTGCAATAGAATCTTCCAGCTGACTGATATAATTCAATCCGCTTTTCGGGTCGGTATCGCGACCATCGGTAAACGCATGAATATAAATATTTCTCAAACCTGCCTGGTGTGCCAGATGACACAAATATTCCAGATGACCTGTATGTGAGTGAACGCCCCCGTCGGATACCAGACCAAAAAAGTGGAGATTTTTTGTGTTGGCAAGACAGTAATCAAAAGTTTCCCGCAAAACGGGGTTATTATCTATCGCTTTATCGCGGATACTTTTATTTATCAGGGCTAACTCCTGGTACACCACACGACCGGCTCCCAGGTTTAAATGGCCCACTTCGGAGTTGCCCATCTGTCCTTCCGGCAAACCTACGTGACCGCCTGATGTAAGTAGCCGCCCGTGCGGGTAATTCACGTACAGGCTGTCAATAAAAGGTGTATTGGCTGCGGCAACTGCATTACCGGGTTCAGCAGGAGCTTCGCCCCACCCATCCATTACAATTAATATGACTTTTGCGCTCATCCGAAAATATTTACACAGCAGGTAAAATTACTTTAAATATGGTTCCCGCGGGTTTGTTATCAAAGACTTTTACTTCACCTCTGTGATA
>CAZPKJ010000224.1:1187-4270 GCA_964587075.1 uncultured Flavobacteriaceae bacterium
CTGTTCCTTTGGTTTTTCTGGTTTCTTCGTTTCCTACGCGGTAAAACTTTTCGAATATTTTTTGTTTCTCATTTTCCGGTATTCCTATTCCCCTGTCGGCAACTGAAATTATTATATAATTTTTCTCTTTTACCAGACCCACATCAATTTCCGAACTTTCGGGCGCATATTTTTCGGCATTGTCGAGTAAATTAAGCAGCAACGATGTTATTGCAAGGGCATCTCCCCGGATGTAAATATCCGGTTGCAAACTGAGATTATACTTTACGGTGCTATCACCGGGAATTTCCCTGCTTTGTACAGTCGACTGAACACATTCGGTAAGATTAAACTCCTCCTGTTGCAGATTAAAGTTATGGCTGTCAATGCGCGCGGCTACCAGCGCGTTTTCAATGAGGTTATTGATCCTGTCGGTTTCAGCAATCGATTTTGTGATGATGGACGTTTGCTGATCTTTGCTAAGGGCCCGCTTCTGCAGTGTTTGCAGATTCAGCTTGACTGCAGCCAGTGGCGACTTAAATTCATGCGTTATAGAAAGCAGAAAATTCTTCTGCTGCCTGCTCAGTGCAAACTCCTTTCTGAATGCCTCCCTGGTTTTATAAATTCCAAATACTAATATGGCAAGGAAAACCGCACCTTCTCCAGCAACCATGATCCACCGTTCCCGGAGCTTGGTATTGAGAAGTTGTGTGTATTCAGCAACATTCCCGCTCTCATAACGCTCGGCCATTTCAATTTTATGTGAATACACTTCCTTGTTCAAATCGATCAATAAGTAGGCCCACCACGAAAACTGGAGAATCACATATATAACCAGCAAATAAAAAAATACAAGGGGTTTCATAACAGTTTTACGGCCAAACCACCCGGATTCAACAAATGATGAAGTCGCTATGATTTTTAGAGGTGGCGGCCCCGATTACCGGAAGTTGCCGTAAAATTAAGTAAAAGCAGGCTCTAATGCCACATCCAACCCTATAATTTAGCATCACAGGCTAAACGATAAGTTTCAAATCGTTACTCGTCAAGTATTGTCGACAAATCGGTTCCCGGAACAACACGAATCCGTTCCCACTGGCCGTTCCAGTTCAACTTTTCAATTGTATACTGGTCGACTCCAGAGTCCCATTCTGAATAAGGTGTCCACCACAGTTTGGTTTTATCGTTTCGGTGTTCCGACTTGAGTAATATGGACGAACTGTTGTTGCTGGGTGCCCCAACCAGATCGCAATCGCTCACAACATCAACTTTATAATAATATTCCTGTCCGTGAACATCAGTCCGGTCGTCGATATAACTGGTAACACTGGCAGGTACAATTGCAGTATGAATAAACCCGATGTTATCGGTTGAACGGCTTATGTGATATTCCTTAACCCTTTCAGGAGCAAGAACCGGTGGCAGCCATTCAGTAAGCACATTTTCATCATCAATCACCGTTGACCTTACAACCTCCACTTTTTGTCCTGCCAGAATATTGGCCGGCCTGGCATTGGCAGTATCGCTCAGCGAAAAATAATTCGTACCGCACAGTGATGTTGCGGTTATACGGTACGAATATTCGTGAGGACAGGGGAATCCCTGGTCGAGATATGTAAAGGTATTTGGAGGCAGTGTTGCAATATGCGCCGATGTTCCTGTAACCAGGTTTATCCTGTTTAACTCAAAGGCTGAAACGGTACAACCACGGTAGTTGGTCCAGGTTACCCTGATATCATTGTTCACCGGCACAGCGGATACGTTAATGGTTGTATGGGGTATTAGCAAACCGAATGGAAGACTGTGCGAACAAACATCTTCGGTTTGTAACACATAAGTGTATACGTTTTGAAGCGTGTTCAGTCCGGTATCGGTATAACTGGACGTAATGTTGAGAGAAGAGTTTGCCGGAGTTGTATCGCGGTAAATTTCTTCGAAGATTCCAGTGGTAAGATTTTTCCGGAACAAAATGTAGGCTCCCAGGTCGAGCGCTGAGCTGTTTTGCCAGATGATTTCAACATCGGTATTATTGTTGACCGACACACTTAGTATTGGGCTGGCCGGAGGAGGTAAGGTATCGAACACCTGCAAATAATTTAATTGCGAAAGTGTATCGGTACAGCCATACTGGTTGGTAACAACCAGACTGGCATTATAAAAACCGGTATAATTCAGGGTTATGGATGGGTTCGCCGTGTTAAATGTTGTGCCTGCTATATTCCAGTTGTATGTTAATCCGGTGGAAGGTAACGACTGGTTGATCATTTGAAACTCCGTTCCCGGGCAACCGGAATTGTGAACTACACCAAATGCCGCGCTGGGCACCGGATAAACTACAATGGGAACCTGGAAGAAAATAGTATCGGAGCAACCTGCTGCCGAATAGGCAACAAGGTATGGCATGAATGATCCGGGAAACGTATAAACATAACTGATGGTATCAGCGGAAGAAGTATCGCCATTTCCGAAATGCCATAAAACCGAATCATAATTAAGTGAAGTATTCGTAAAGTTCACAGGATATGGATAACACCCTGCGCTTCCATTCACAATTCCGTTTGCGGTTGGTGTTAAGTTTACATTGATTACTGATGTTGAAGTATCGGAACAGCCCTGTGAATTTGTTACTATCATGGTTATCTGGAACGTTCCTGAGTCGCTGTACTGAACGTTTGGATTCTCAAGGGTGGATGTTATTCCATTTCCAAAATTCCATGAATAAGCGGGGTTTGAAAGCTGTGATGATGAATTCGTAAATGACACCGGAAGCGGGACACATCCTGTTGTTACGGATGAACTGAATGATGCATCCGGTACAGGATAAACATCAATCACATTGGGAAAAGCAACGGTGTCGCTGCAACCAACAGAATTAAATGCTACCAGAAACGGGGTATATGAGCCCGGTGAGTAATATGTATACGTAGTATCGGCACTCAATGACATATCGCCATTGCCAAAGTGCCAGTTTACGTACGTAGAACCAACTGTTGTATTGGTAAATGTTACCACCAGGGGCTGACATCCTGTTACCGGCCCTAACACTCCGCTGGCCTGCGGAACAGGATTTATCATGACCGGATTGGGATAAGAATAAAATGATG
>CAZPKJ010000225.1:0-4125 GCA_964587075.1 uncultured Flavobacteriaceae bacterium
GTTGGAAAAAATCAAGACAATTGGCGACAGTTATATGTGCGCGGGCGGTATCCCAACCGAAAATGAAACACACCCGGTCGACATTGTGAGAGCGGGCCTGCAGATTCAGGAATTTATGGCCCGGCATAGCCAGAAACGTATTGAAAAAGGTTTGCAGCCATGGGGACTGCGGGTAGGAATTCATACCGGACCGGTTACGGCAGGTGTGGTAGGACGTAAAAAGTACGCCTATGATATTTGGGGTAGTGCCGTAAACATTGCCAGCAGGATGGAAAGTAATGGTGAAGTAGGAAAAGTAAATATTTCACAGGTTACCTATGACCTGGTAAAAGATCACTTCAGATGTAAGCACCGTGGTAAAATTTCGGCAAAAAATGTTGGCGAAATTGATATGTACTTTGTCAGCCAAAGACTCAGCGAAAGCCCCGTAAACCAACCGGTGTTGATTGAAAGCTGAATTCGGTGTTGCAGGAAAAACTGAACCGGCAGTCGCTAAATTCGTCCCGGCTATTTCTCCTGTTCCACCATTTGTTTCACCATCTCAAGATTTTCAGCTTTTCGCTGCTTGCGGAGTTTGATGGCGGTATCAGTAAAGTAATTATGACTGGAGAGAAAACTAATCTGAAGGTGGTTCCATTCAGATTCATTATTGATAACTCCCGATTGTATTAATTCGTCGAACACTTTTTTTCCGGTGGTAAAAAAATCATCTCTGCCCAGGTAATCCAAATCGGCATCACACATAATACGTTCCAGATGGTTTGATGGTGATTGCGGGATGCGGGTGGCCATAATCATACCACAAATAGCATCTATCTCAGAATCCTGATAACCTGCAGAGGGCAGGAATTCACGTACAATATCGCAACTGATTTCTTCATGGTTTTCGGACTGTACCATAAAACCGGCATCGTGGTAAAGGGCTGCCAGACGGAGCAATTCCAACTGTTCGGATGAAATATTTTCAGCTATCCCAATTCTTTCGGCTGCCTCAAAAACATCCATCACATGTGAAATATTATGATACCTGAGGCTGGGCGCCAACTCGTTCTTTAACCGGTCAATAATGTAAGCAGCTGCCTTTTCGTACCTCGTCATATTAAATTGTGGAAATGTTAGCTTTTGAGAACGGTTTTAAATTTAAACTTTGCAGCGACCGGGGCAGGCTAAGGCAAAGATAAAAACTGAATCCTGACTACCACCCTTTCAGCTACAATTTTATTAATAGGTTATTCACTTCGGTTCGTTCATCATTTCCCATACCAGCCGGGGCTCATAGCCCATCGATATGACGTGTTTGGCTACCAGATTGTTTTTTAACAGGGCGTTCGGTTCCTTGATCTTTTTAAACCGCTTCTGAATCAGTTCGTCCAGTGTATTTGTGTACTCCGTATGGTCTATACTATCCAGCGCTTCACGAATACAATAGACCGAAATTTTCCGGGCCTTAAGTGCGGCACTGATCTTAATTTTACCCCATTTCTTTATCCTGAATTTACCCCGGGCATAAGCAAGGGCGAATCGCTCCTCGTTAATAAATCCTTCTTCGATTAAATCGGCAATAATAGCTTCAACTTCTTTTGAAAAAAGACCAAAGCTGTACAATTTATCCCTAACCTCCTGCTGTGCCCGTTCCTGGTAGGCGCAGTATTTACGGATCCTGGCAACAGCCTGTCCCGGAGTAAGCTTTTTCATTTTTACATTTTCCTCCACAGTCCAAAAATAATTAATAATATGCACCCAAATTAATAACCACTGTCGCTGAAAAACCGGGGTGCCATAACGCTTTTACTGTCGGCCAACATAGTATCGGGGTTTGCCCAGGGCATCAGCATGCTGGCTATCCCCTGGTACTTTACCAGCATTGTGGGGCGGCCATCGCTTTTTGCTGCCATATATGCCATAACCACATTTATGAGTTTGTTCTGGAACCTCTATGCAGGCACCCTTATAGACAAGTATCCCAGAAAACAGATTTTTATATATGTAAGTCTGGTATGTGGCATCATTCTGCTGGCGGTTTCGGCAACAGGTTATATAAATGGCGAAGTACCACTGGCGTTGGCGGGCCTGGTGTTTGTTACCACCATGTTCAATTATAATATCCACTTCGGGGCATTGTATGCGTTTGGCCAGGAGTTGAGCGATCCCGAGCGCTACGGAAAAATAAGCTCATACCTCGAAATTCAAAACCAGTCGACGTCGGTGATAAGCGGAGCCGTTGCAGCAGTACTTTTAACAGGTGTTTCGGTAAATGTACCTATAAACATTGCCGGACTTGTTTTAAAATTTCCATTTGATATTCCACCATGGAAACTGCAGGATATCTTTTTGTTCGATGGCATCACCTATTTTATTTCCATTCTGCTGGTATCACAAATAAGATATAAGCCGGTTATCAAACCCGAAGTATTACAAACCTCTATTGTTGCAAGAATTAAAGATGGCCTTGCGTGGCTTCGCGAACGCCCTGCTCTAATGGCCTTTGGCAGTTATTCGTATTCGATTTTTGTGGTGCTGATGGTAGAAATTTTTATGCTGCTGCCATTATATGTTCACCATCACCTTGAACGGGGAGCTGACGTTTTTGCTTCATCGGAAGTATTTTATTCGCTTGGCGCGATGATGGCAGGCATTTTTATACGAAGACTTTTTGGTAAAACCAATATAGTATATGCCATAATTGTTTTAATGGTTGTTACCACAACAGGTTTTTATTCGGTGGCGTTTACAAAAGTTACGGGAATATTTTACATATACTCTTTTGTACTGGGAATTACCAATGCAGGAACCCGGGTTTTGCGGACAACGTACCTGTTCAGCCAGATTCCCAACAACATAATTGGCCGCGCAAACAGTGTGTTCAACGTCATCAACATCTTGCTCCGGTCGTGTTTCTTATTACTGTTTTCGCTTGCCTGGTTTGGTAAAGGTTCAAATGTTACATGGGCATTTTTTATATGCGGAACTTTTGTGCTGCTATCGGCCGCATTGCTGATGAAGAATTACAGGAAACATTACCGGTCCAACGATGAAAAGTAACTTACAAACAAATGGGATTTACTTTTCATCCGGTAAAAACAAAAGACTCCAGTACCGTATAATGAACCCCTTCACCGGTCTGAACCGATTCCCACAAACCTAATGAATTGCCATAAAATTGTTTTAAACTTATACTCTCAATCACCGGAACTGCCCGTTTTTTGATCCGGGCGAGTGTTACGTGAGGAACCGGGTTACTGTAAATTTTTACGGATGGCTTTAGCTGTTGCACATCCGCGCCAAGCGAATGATGCAACCGGGTAAACGTATCACTTTGTTTAAACCTTGCCCATAGCATTGAGGGTGATTCGGAATTATATCCTTCGGCTGATATTTTATCGAATTCCAAAACCAACGGAGGAAATAATCCAGCGGTACGTTCCGCTATCCGGCAGCACGGTGACAAATAGGTTGCTGACACTTCTCCAACAAAAAAACAGGTAAGATGAAGATTGTCAGGTTTCACGCAGCGAATTCCTGAAATGCCATGATTCATCTCCTCCAATCTCATACTAAATCCGGCAAAAGTTTCCCTGGCGGAGATAGCGAAAAACAACCGGTGTGAATTCATAACGTATTGTGTTGCTGGTTCAGTAATCGATGGAATTTTCTTCCCGTTGGAACGGAAAATAAAAGTACTTAATAATAATTAACGTATCAAAATGAATGAACTGAAATATATAAATTAGCACTGTTTTGAAAAAGCCAGCTTTATTCAGTAGTAATCCCGGCGTAGTTTACATGCTGATGGCAACTTTTTATTTTGCCCTGATGAACATTTTCATTAAGGCGGTAACGCATTTGCCGGCTATGGAAATTGTGTTTTTCCGCTGTGGAATTTCGTTGCTTATTTGTTTGTATTATATCCGTAAGGACAAAATAGACTGGCGGGGAACCAACCGGAAATTACTTTTACTGAGAGGAATTTTTGGTACAGCAGCGCTCTATGCGTACTTTTTAACTATTGCCAATATGCCCCTGGGTACCGCTGTTATAATTCAATATCTTTCACCGATATTTACCACTATTCTGGCAATTTTTGTTTTAAAAGAAAAAATTACCGGAGTACAATGGTTCTTTTTC
>CAZPKJ010000226.1:0-4054 GCA_964587075.1 uncultured Flavobacteriaceae bacterium
ATGGCATGCATCATTCTTAACGGATCATCGGAATAGGTAATGGTGGGGTCGAGTGGCGTTCGTAAAATACCTTTATCCAAATCATTGATTCCGCCAAATGGATCAATCAACATGCCTTTGGAAGTACCATTCAGGCCAATAGCAAGGGCATTTATGGTGAAGTCCCTGCGCTTTTGATCATCTTCGAGCGTTCCTTTAACAACATCCGGTTTACGTGAATCAAATCGGTACGATTCTCTGCGTGCTCCAACAAATTCAATGGTCCATTCATTATAACGGATCATTGCCGTGCCGAAATTTTTAAAAACAGTAACCTGGCTTGCGTCATTCAGTTGAGCGGCTACCCGCCTGGCAACTTCAATGCCATCACCGGTTACCACAATGTCTACATCCTTGCAGGTTCGCTGCAGCAAACAGTCCCTCACATATCCTCCAATCACAAAAGATTCAATTTGCAGCTGGTCGCAAATACTGCCAATTACTTCAAAAAAGTTGTATCGGATAAACTGTTCCAAGACTTTATTTTAATTTATTTCTTAATGATTTCAATTTGTGAACCGGCACTAATACGAATCACCGACAGGTTATGTAATCCATACTTAGGCGATAACCGGTTCCCTACAACATAATAATTTTCTTCCGAATCAGCAATATCAGGCACCGTGGAGGTGTTACCACCCACAATGCAGGTAAATATGGGTTTCTGATATTTACCCAGAATACTTAAAGATAAAGGATCCTGTGGAACGGTGATGGAAACCGGTTCAACGCTTTTTATTACCGGCTGTGTGAGATTTACCATGCCGGAAGCCTGAATGTACATTGGTTTTTCAGAGAATTCAATAAGGTCGTATAAAAAATCAGGGACATGAAGCAGGTACTTACCAAGGAACGACGAATCTCTCAGCATAAGTGCCGGAAATACAGAGCCAGGGAAGTTTAATATCCGGCTAACCATAAATTCGTTTCCCGAATCACAACCAAGGCACCATCCGGTATGAGCCGGAAATACTATACCACGACCCTTTCGAAGTTCATCATTACAACGCGACACCAGTTCATCGAAAGCCGGGCTGCTTCCCGGGCCTTCTTTACCCTGCCTGGGGGATCCGGCGGTATGGTGAATGCTCTTTTTAGTGCTGCTCATAGTATGATTTCTGCAATATTCAGACAGATTGCGGTATGTTTATAGTGGTTGCACACTTAAAATGCCCTTCGGGACATTGTTTCAATCCATGCAATCCACACGGCCGGCAGGATAATTTTTCGGTTGTTTGAACAATGGTTGAATTTTCCGACAGCGGTCCGAATCCAAATGCGGGAATAGTGGAACAGAAAAAGGCTGTTACGGGAGCATTAACGGCAGAGCCTATATGAAGTGGTCCCGAATCGTTTACATAATTCATGACAGCATCGCGCATAAGCGAAGCTGTTTGCAGCAGCGTAAACTTTCCCGCTATATTTTCAACACCATCATTGCCCGCCATAGCTATAATTTCATTACAAAGAGTTATATCAGCTGCCCCTCCTGCCAGGTAGATTTTAAATTTTTCCCGGCAATTTTCAATCAGATGCACCCATTTTGAAACGGGAAGTTGCTTGGTAAACCATACGGATGCTGGTGCCATGACAACATAGGGTTTGGATTTGTACACACCGGTAGTCTGGTCATCGGCAGGGGAAGGATAAAGCCGTGGTTGACGTATGACCGGCTTTCCTATAAACGAACATACTTCCAGGTTCCTGTCCACCTCGTGCCTGCCATCACCTATTATGTGCTGGTGTGAATGTGTGAAAAAGAATGAAAGCGGATTTTTATTAAATCCTGATCGCACGGTTGCTCCAGATAAGGCGGTGATAAGTCCCGATGAAAAAAAACGCTGCAGGTTAAATACCATATCAAAATTACGTTTCCTTACTTCCCTGATTATTCCGACCATACTGCTGAACCACCCCTTTTGCTTGTCCCACACCAGCACTTCTTTTAAAAACGGGTGGTTTTTCAGCAACGACTGGTTACCATTACGTACCAGCATGCTTATTTCGGCATCGGGTAACAGCTTATGAATATTTTCGACCAGTGCGGTGGCAAGAATTACATCGCCCAGAAAAGCTGATTGCAGTACAAGTATTTTTTTCATAGATTAAACAGCCACCTGGTGATCACGCAAGGCATCGTTCAGCGATGTTTTCAAATCGGTTGATGCCTTTCGTTTACCAATAATCAATGCACAGGGAACATGATATGTACCGGCATTGAATTCTTTCTCGTAGCTGCCGGGAATAACAACCGAACGTGGCGGAACCACCCCCTTGTATTCAACCGGGCTGCTTCCGGTAACATCAATAATTTTTGTCGACATGGTTAATACAACATTGGCTCCCAGCACGGCTTCTGATTCAACACGCACACCTTCAACCACAATACACCGCGACCCGATAAAACAACCGTCTTCAATGATTACCGGAGCTGCCTGAACAGGTTCCAGTACTCCTCCAATTCCTACCCCGCCGCTCAGGTGAACGTTCTTGCCAATCTGGGCACAGGAGCCAACCGTTGCCCAGGTATCGACCATGGTTCCTGAATCAACATAAGCCCCAATGTTCACATACGATGGCATCAGAATGGCCCCTGCGGCTATGTAGGATCCATACCGTGCAATGCCATGCGGAACAACCCTCACACCGGCATGGGCATAATTTCGTTTTAAGGGAATTTTATCATGAAATTCAAACGGACCTACCTCTATGGTTTCCATTTTACTGATAGGAAAATACAAGATGACAGCCTTCTTTATCCAGTCGTTAACAACCCATTTATTATCAGTCTTTTGAGCAACCCTCAGCATTCCTTTGTCCAGTTCGCTGATTACTTCTTCAATAGCAGACCGGGTTTCGGACTTCTCCAGAAGTTCACGGTTGTTCCAGGCCGATTCAATGATTTCCTGCAGCATATTCTTTTGGTTAGTTAAGTGCAAAGGTACGTTTTATCAGTTGATTATCTTGTATTTAGGGTATCAAAATGATATGGAATTTCGTATTTTTGCAGTCTGTTAATGGGGCGAATACTTTCAATTGATTATGGTTTGAAGCGGACCGGGCTGGCTGTTACCGATGAGTCGCAGCGCTTTGCATTTGGATTAAATACAGTTAAAACCAGTGACCTCATTGCGTATCTGGAATCTTACCTTTCACAGCATGAAGTGGATGGATTTGTTGTGGGCTTGCCGAAGAAGATGGATAATACACCTTCCGAAATTACGGGTCATATTGAAGGTTTTGTCAGGCGACTCACGCAAAAATATCCCGACAAGGAAATATACCGGATCGACGAGAGGTTTACCTCATCCATGGCCACTCAATCTATTATCGACAGTGGAATTAAAAAAAAGGGACGAGCCGATAAAGCACTTGTTGACATGGTTAGTGCCACCATCATATTACAATCATGGATTGAGAAAAATGAACACCATTCAAAACTTTAAAGTGGTAACCACCACCCGTACATGCAGCGAATGAGTGCTGACACTTAGCAACACGACAAATGATTTACCCTATAATTGCATACGGCCACCCGGTACTGAAGAAAAGGGCCGCTGAAATTGATCCAGGTTATCAGAACCTGAAGGAACTGATTTCTTCGATGTTTGAAACGATGTATGAAAGTGCCGGTGTGGGCCTGGCAGCACCTCAGATTAATTTATCGGTAAGGATATTCGTGGTTGACGGCGAGCCCTTTGCCGATGAAGATGAAACGCTGAAAAGTTTTAAAAAAGTATTTATTAATCCTCAAAAACTGGACGAGACAGGAGCCTTGTGGAAATTTAACGAGGGATGCCTGAGTATCCCGGGGGTTCGTGACGATGTTGACCGGCCCTCGGAAATACACCTGAAATATTTTGACGAGAACTTTGTGGAACATACAGAAACCTTTAACGGTATTGCCGCCCGTATTATTCAACATGAGTACGATCACCTGGAGGGAATCCTTTTTACCGATAAGCTGAGTCCGTTAAAAAAGCGCCTGATAAAGGGAAAGCTGAATGATATTTCG
>CAZPKJ010000227.1:0-4017 GCA_964587075.1 uncultured Flavobacteriaceae bacterium
TGTATGGTAGCGAATTTTGCTTTTTTGTTTTACATGAAAGCTTTGCTCATGGTTTGAAATATCTCCCGCGGCAATTATTCCGCAATCCCACATGTGTTCATCGGCTGCCGTTAATATATCTTCATCAGCCACACCGAGTTTTGTGCGCGTTGCAATAAACTCTTTTATAAATCCATCCAGGCCATTCCCATTTGAAATATGATCTTTCATGTGCGACAGTTCCAGGTGGCCATGTGCATTCACAAAAGCCGGACACAGGATACCATCAAAATACTCGGCATCCGACTTTTCGCCCTCAACGAGGTCCACAATAGTATCATTATCGACGATAAGAGTATATTTTTTACGGAATTTTCCGTCGGGAGCTAAAATTAATGGAGCCGTTAATTTGCGCATGTTGCAAAGTTGATAAATAAGTCACACAAAACCAGCATTAAGGATTTCCGTTTACAAATCACTGCTGTAATGACTTATCTTACTGATTTCATTATCTTTGCATATAACAAAATGATTACATCAAACGATATCCGGTTGCTCTCTCCAGCTGACCTTGCCACCCGCTTTGAACTGATGGGCGAAAAGCCGTTCAGGGCCCGTCAGGTTTATGAATGGTTGTGGCAGAAGTCGGCCTCATCATTTGATGAAATGACTAATTTGTCGAAAGAGCTTCGGGAGAAGTTGCAAAAACACTTTGTTATACGATCGCTTCAGGTTTCAACGAGCCAGGTGAGCAGCGACAAAACCATAAAGTCGGCATTCAGGCTTTTCGACGGGAACATTGTTGAGGGGGTTCTCATTCCATCCGACAGCAGAATGACTGCCTGTGTGTCATCGCAGGTTGGGTGCAGTCTTACATGTAAATTTTGCGCAACCGGCAAGCTCGACCGTTTACGAAACCTTGATGCAGGTGAAATTTACGACCAGGTAGCTATCATCAAAAAACAAAGCGAACAAAATTACAATCAACCATTAACTAACATTGTGTATATGGGAATGGGGGAGCCTTTGTTAAATTACAATAATGTATTGAAGTCTGTTGAGCATATTACATCGTCGCAAGGTTTGGGGATGTCGCCAAAACGCATTACCGTTTCAACAGCCGGAGTTGCTAAAATGATAAAGAAACTTGGCGACGACGAGGTGAAATTCAATTTGGCTTTATCGCTTCATGCGGCCAACGATCAAAAGCGAAGCACTATTATGCCTATTAACGAACACAATGCGTTACAGGAACTGGCGCAGGCACTTCGATACTTTTATGGCAAGACAGGATCAAGAGTTACCTTTGAATATATTGTATTTAATAATTTCAACGACGAAATTGCTGATGCGCGGGAGCTGGCGGAATTTTGTAAAAATGTTCCCTGTAAAGTAAACCTTATTGAATACAATCCTATCGATGGGGAGGATTTCACCAATGCCCGTCCGGAAAAAACGGATGCATTCAAAGAGTTTCTTGAAAGCAGGAATATCATAACCAATATCCGGCGGAGCAGGGGCAAGGATATTGACGCGGCATGTGGCCAGTTAGCCAACAAGAGTGTTTCGGCTTAAAAAGCTAAACCGCCCCCGGGCGGGTACCGGGAGCGGTTGAAAAGCTTTTCAGAAAAACACGGAGGTCCTTGCTGCGTCCTAACCCCATGGTGAAAAGAATGATTCAAAGAAATACAGTTACATTCTTTCTGCCAACCGCCAATGAGGCTCTTAAACATCCGGCTGAGGGAACGGGCCGGTAAACCGAGTTAGTGAATGAGTAAATAAATAATATTATCATGTATTCAAAAGATTTCACTGTACGCTGGGCCGATGTTGATGCCAACCAGCACATGCGCCATTCGGCATATAATGACTATGCCGCGCAAACCAGGCTGCTCTTTATGGCCGAAAACGGCTATGGCATGGAGTGGTTTAAGGAACACAATGTATTTCCAGTTTTGTTGAGGGAAGAAACGGTTTTTATGAAGGAGATAAACAGCTGTGAGCCTTTCAGGATAGATGTAAGATTGCTAAAAATGTCGCCCGATGGGTCCAGGTGGTCAATGGTGAACCAGTTTTTCAAGTCAAACGAATTGCTGGCAACAAGGCTGACAGTTGACGGAGCCTGGATGGATATTGTTACCAGGAAACTGCTTCCGCCGCCGCTGGCGCTGATCCGCTTGTTCAGTAAACTGGAAAAGTGCGAAGATTTTGAAATAATTAAACGGTAAAAAGTTTCACAATTAGCGCCACTTAGTCATCATGATCACCTCCAACAGGTTGTGTGGCATTAATTTCGGTGTGACGAATCTGGCCGCCCGAATTACCGGTGCGAACCATTAATATGGTGGCGATAACTAAAAAACCCAAGGTGAGCCAGGCCAGTATTTTTGATGGCGGCTTTTTAAACCCACCGGCGAGCAAAGTTCCCAGGGCAATGGCTCCGCTCATAATTAGTGCCCAAAACGAAACTTCACCATGTTCTTCGTGAGTTTCAATTTTATCGGAACTAACCCCGGGCAATCCGTCAACAAAATGTTCAGCTTCCTCTCCCGAAAGCAATACCGGGATAGCCAACAGGGCAACCACTACCAGGGTTACCAATCCTGTTTTCATGACACTTTGATTCCGAAACAAAAGGCCAAAGGCAAGTAAGCAAAAAGCAAATACTGACCCTAATATGGGTATATGGTTGAGTATCAGATGAACATGAGCACCATTCATACGTGTTTCCGGATAAAATGAAAAGGCTAAGGTATAAAAACAGCGTTACGCGACATGATGATGGAAGTCAGGTACATGACAAAAAAAACCGCCTTACCTTAATGGCGGCGGTTTAAAATAAATGAGAAATCCGGCAATTCAGGAATTCTTCTTTTCGTCGTTGTCCTTTTCGTCGGATTTACCGGAAGAGGCATCTTTAAATTCCCGGATACCTTTACCCAGACCTTTTGCCAGTTCGGGGATACGTTTGCCTCCAAAAAAGAGGAGCAGTACTAAAACGATCAGAATTATTTCAGTTCCTCCCAGTCCGCCTATAAATCCTAATGTGGGTGATGTCATGTCGTTATAAATATTTAATGTGGCAAAATTAACAAATTATGTCAAATACCCTATTTCCTGGCCAGCCACGATGCCGGATCGAGCTTATCGGTATTTTTCCAGATCTCCAGGTGCAACTCCGTTACATTTTCATCGGGGTCGGTGAATATTTTCCCGATACGCTGCCTGGTTTCAACCTTGTCGCCTTTTTTAACATAAACCGTTTCGAGGTTTGAGTATACCGTGAGATATTCGCCGTGGCGGATAATTACAGCACTGTTTGCCCCCGGGATATTGATGATCCCCGACACCTCGCCATCAAAAACACTCCTTGCAATGCTGTTTGGCGATGTGCGTATATCCACACCGTTGTTTTTAACTACAATGCCTTTTAATTCGGGATGCGCATGTTCGCCAAAGCTGCTGCTGATATTTCCTTTTTCAACGGGCCATGGCAGTTTCCCTTTATTATTGGCAAAGCCTGCCGACAGCTTTTTTGCTTCGGGGGTAAGAGTAAAAACATTGGCATTGGTAACATTTTTATTTCCCGCTGCAGCGGCTTTTTTACGGGCCGCGGCTATTTCCTTTTTAATCAAATCGTCGATTGCTTTATCGAGCCGTTGCTTGGCGCGACGTTTTTCGGCAAGTTGTTTTTTGAGTACTTTTTCGCGGTCCTGGAGCTTCGCCAAAACACGGTCCTGTTCCTTTTTATCCTGTTCGAGTATGGTTTTTTGTTTCAGTTCAGCCTGACGCAACCGGTCTTTTTCAGATTTCTGTATTTCGAGTTGTTGTTTTTTTCCGGCAAGCTGTGTTTGTGTGCTGTCGATGAGTGCTGCCTGTTTCTTGCGGTGTTCGCTGTACTGCTGCAGGTATTTAAGGCGCTTGTAGGCCTGGTTAAAATCTTCGGAGGCGAATACAAACATCATTCGTTGGTAGCTTTCGCGGTTACGCTGGGCAAAGCGGATCATATTGGCATACTCTTCCTTTAGCTGGTTCATT
>CAZPKJ010000228.1:0-4015 GCA_964587075.1 uncultured Flavobacteriaceae bacterium
GTAAAGGTGTTGGTTTTTTCCAGATAGGTGGTGGTATTGCCGGCGACTTTCCTATTTGTGTGGTTCCAATGCTTTATCAGGATATGAAAATGCATAACATTCCGTTCTGGAGCTATTTCTGTCAGATATCCGATTCAACCACCAGCTTTGGTTCTTATTCGGGGGCTGTTCCAAATGAAAAAATTACCTGGGGAAAACTGGATATTACCACACCCAAATTTATTATTGAATCGGATGCAACTATTGTTGCGCCACTTATTTTCGCCTGGCTCCTTAAACAGTAAAACTTTAAACCCGCTAAAATAATTTCACATTAACCACGTATAATTTCTTTGACCGGATTCATAAATACAATACACACAACCAAAATTTAAGCTTCTTTTAACCCCCGCAACCGCTTGTCCGAATCACTTGTCATTATACCCACTTACAACGAGTGCGAAAACATTGAGGCAATTTGCCGGGCGGTGTTTTCGCAGGAACACGCGTTTGATATACTGGTGGTTGACGACAACTCAAAGGATGGAACCGCGGATATTGTAAAGCGCCTGATTCAGGAATTTCCGGGCCGGCTTCATCTTGAACAACGCTCCGGAAAACTTGGATTGGGTACTGCGTATATTCACGGATTTAAATGGGCCCTGAACAAGCAGTATGAGTACATTTATGAAATGGATGCCGATTTTTCACACAACCCTGCTGATCTTGTTAAGTTATACCACGCCTGCGCGGATGAGGGCGCCGATTTGGCGATAGGCTCGAGGTACATCAAAGGAGTTAATGTAGTAAACTGGCCCATCGGCCGTGTTATAATGTCGTATTACGCCTCAGCCTATGTACGGCTGATTACAAGAATGCCTGTGCGTGATGCTACCGCCGGATTCAAATGTTACAAACGAAAAGTACTCCAAAGCATAAATCTGGATAAAATTAAATTTATGGGATATGCGTTCCAGATTGAAATGAAATTCACCACCTGGAAGCTGGGTTTTAAGATAAAAGAAGTGCCGATTATTTTTACCGACAGGCAGGAGGGACACTCAAAAATGAGCACTCACATATTCAGAGAAGCATTTTTCGGGGTGATTCAGATGAAAATTGAAAGCTGGTTCCGCGATTACAAAAGCTTATAACCGTAATTGTCAAACAAATCAAACATACTTTTCGCCCTTGGTCAATTTAACGTCATTCACAAATTGACGTATCTGCTGTTCATCCTGCTTGCGGCAAATTAGTAATACGCCTTCCGACTCCACCACAATGTAATCATCGAGTCCCTGCACCACCACCAGTTTGTCTTTAGGCATATTTATAATACAGTTTTTCGTTTCGTAAAGCATTACATTTTTACCCACAACCGCATTTTCATTGGCGTCATGCCGGATGTGTTCGTACAGGCTCCCGTAAGTACCAAGGTCGCTCCAGCCAAAGTCGGCCGACATTACATAAACATTTTTCGCTTTTTCCATCACACCAAAGTCGATAGAAATGTTGGTGCATTGTTCATATGCGTTCTTAACGTAGTCATATTCCTTACCGGTATTAAAATGTTTTGAGGCTTCTCTGAATAATCCATCAATTTCGGGCAGATGCGACTTGATGGCAGCATGAATGGATTTGGCATTCCAGAGAAATATACCGGCATTCCATAAAAACTCACCCGACTGCAGAAAGAACTTTGCCATATCGAGATTAGGTTTCTCGGTAAATGTTTTCACCTTTGAAATTTTATTTTCCTCTTCAATTTTATCAGCTATAAACTGAATATAACCATAACCGGTATCGGGACGGTTTGGCTGAATTCCCAATGTAAGCAGGCTGTCATTTTTCAAAACAAAATCCAGTCCCTTCAATATCGCGCTTATAAATTCATCTTCCTTGGTAATAATATGATCACTTGGCGCGACAACAATTTTTGCGTCGGGGTTTAGTTTGGAAATTTTATAAGTGGCAAATGTAATGCAGGGTGCCGTGTTTTTACGATGTGGCTCCCCAAGTACCTGCGACGGGTTTAAGTCGGGCAGCTGCTTCAGCACCAGATCAACATAGGCTTCGTTGGTTACAACAAAAATGTTTTCTTTGGGACATGCTTTTAGAAAACGGTCGTACGTTTGCTGAAGCAAGGTTTTTCCACTACCCAGTATATCGAGAAATTGTTTTGGAAATACATTTCTGCTCATAGGCCAAAAACGGCTGCCAATTCCGCCGGCCATTATTACGCAATAGTTGTTATTCATGATTTAGCTGTGTTGAAAGCGCCGGTTTGATTCCGGCCCGAAAATTTGTGCAAAGCAATAAAATGTTTGCGATATTAAGTTGGATTCCTGAAATATACTGCTGTACATTTTTAATAATAGGTGCCAGCCGGTGTTTAAATGGTTGAACTCGTTAAATATAGGTAAAGTCAACGGAGATTAAAATTATTCCAGTTTATTTAATGCGTGCCTCAACTGGCTGATGATAACCGGAATATCATCCATGGCAGCAACACCAACCGAAAGCCTGTACCACGATCCGTTCTCGGACGAACCAAACGATGAAAAGGGTACAATGGCAAGCTTCGCTTCATCGCAAAGGAAATCGGTAATGTCCTGTGTGGTTGAAATTATTTTTCCATCCTGTTTTTTCATGCCAAACAAATCAAACTGAACTGTGAGATATATGGCAGCCTGCGGTGCAATTACATTTACTTTAAATCCCTCGGTACGCAATGCAACGATACCTTCATAAAATCCATGCAGGCGGTCCTCGATGGCTGAACGGAACCGGGTAAGAAAACCGGTAACAGCCGATTCATCATTTAAAAATCTGGCCGTAGCAACCTGTTCGGCTTTAGGTGCCCATGCACCCACATGCGAAAGAATTGAACGCATTTTGTTCACAATAAACTCCGGACCAAATGCCCATCCAACACGAACCCCAGTCCCCGCAAAAGCTTTTGAAACACCATCAACACTCACAGTATATTCGCGAAGCTCAGGATAAAGGCTTACCGGGTCGTAATGCTGTGTATTACCAAAACATAAAACCGAATATACCTGGTCGTACATGATGTAAAGGGGCTTATCGTTACCTTTTCTGCGCTTGTTTTCATCAATAACCATCCGGCATATTTCGTCGAGTTTCTCTTTAGAGAACACCGTTCCGGTTGGATTGAGCGGACTGCACAGCGACAACATCCTGGCATCGGCAATATGAGGACGAAGCTGGTCGGCCAGTGGCATAAAATTATTCCCGGCGGTAGTTTCAATCATTATAGCCTGTGCGTGTACCAGGTGGCAGTAATGGTTATTGTTCCATGATGGAACCGGAAATAATATTTTATCGCCCGGATCGATAAGTGTACGGTAAACGGCATAAATAAGGGGGCGTGAACCTCCCGAAATAAGTATCTCAGCGGGACTGTATTCGAGTTTCTGATACCGCTTCAGGAATCCGCTCACAGCGGCCCTTAAATCGGCCATACCATTGGCCATTGGATAATTGGTATGACCGTTACGGTACGCATTAATAATTTCATCTAATAACGCTGTGGGTATTGGAAAAATTTTAGGGTCAAAATCGCCAATGGTAAGATTAAAAATCTTCTCGCCGTTCTTTATCTTTTCATTAATTTCATTGGCTTGTTTGATGATTTCGGAACCTATCAGCGTTTCGGCCATTTCGGCCACCATGTGTTCGGCAATTGGGGTGGTAAGAGTCATCTTTTATAGTTCTAAAAGTTCCGGAAGCAGACTAAAGCAAACTATCCGGGGTTCAAAAATAATCAATGTACGTTAAAAAAGGGGATACTTTCCGACTTCATTCAGGCTCAACCTTATCAGCGCACTTTGCTCCGTTTTTTGGGAACCGGGAGTAATTTACTGATGGGCATCACTTCGGTGAGAGGATTGATAACATATTTATGCCTGCTCTTTAAACAGGTACAGCAGAAATTTTTATTAAGCAACTCGCCTTTAATAAATGCCCTTCCCGAACGGATTTTGAATGGGGTGTTCAGGGCAATTTCTTCCAG
>CAZPKJ010000229.1:0-3981 GCA_964587075.1 uncultured Flavobacteriaceae bacterium
CAAAGTTTACATTGCGAAAAAGCGTAAACTGAAAGTTGGTGATAAGATGGCAGGACGTCACGGAAACAAAGGTATTGTTGCCAAAATTGTACGTGATGAGGATATGCCATACCTTGAGGATGGAACACCGGTTGATATCGTATTGAACCCGCTTGGTGTACCTTCACGTATGAACCTCGGTCAGATTTACGAAACCGTTCTGGCTTGGGCGGGTAAGGAGCTGGGTGTAAAATTTGCTACTCCGATTTTTGATGGCGCCACACTGGGTGATATCGACAGTTATGTAGCCAAAGCCGGAATTCCTGAGTTTGGCAGTACCCATCTTTATGATGGAGGAACAGGTCAGAAGTTTGACCAGCCCGCTACCGTTGGTATAATTTATATGCTGAAGCTGGGCCACATGGTTGATGACAAGATGCACGCCCGTTCCATTGGACCTTATTCACTTATTACGCAGCAGCCTCTGGGTGGTAAAGCTCAGTTTGGAGGACAGCGTTTTGGTGAGATGGAGGTTTGGGCTATCGAAGCCTTCGGTGCCGCTCATATCCTGCAGGAATTGCTCACTGTCAAGTCGGATGATGTAATTGGCCGTGCAAAAGCTTATGAATCTATTGTTAAAGGTGATAATCTGGGTACACCCGGAATCCCTGAATCGTTCAACGTGTTGTTACATGAATTGAGAGGATTGTGCCTCAAAGTTTCACTCGAGTAACCACAGCTGTTAACCGGCAATTGATTCGTTTATTAACAAAAAAAGAACTCCATCAAAATGGCAAATAAAAAAGATTTCAAGGTAAAGAGTAATTTCTCTAAAATCATCATCAGCCTGGCGTCACCCGAACATATTCTGGAGCAGTCGAGCGGAGAGGTTTTAAAGCCCGAGACTATTAATTACCGTACTTACAAACCTGAACGCGACGGTTTGTTCTGTGAACGTATATTCGGACCCGTTAAGGATTGGGAATGTCATTGCGGAAAATATAAGCGCATCCGTTATAAAGGTATTGTTTGCGACCGTTGCGGTGTTGAAGTAACCGAGAAGAAAGTGCGTCGTGAACGTATGGGACACATTCAGCTGGTTGTTCCGGTTGCTCACATATGGTACTTCAGGTCGTTGCCAAACAAGATTGGTTACCTGCTCGGACTTCCTACCAAAAAGCTCGACCTGATAATATACTACGAGCGGTATGTAGTTATTCAGCCCGGTATTAAAGGCGAAGAGGGTATCAGTTACCTGGATTTCCTTACGGAAGAAGAGTACCTGAACACGTTGGATACGCTTCCTAAGGAGAATCAGTATCTCGATGATTCGGATCCAAATAAGTTTATTGCAAAAATGGGAGCCGAAGCGCTTCATGATTTGCTGAACCGTCTCGATCTCGATGATCTTTCATTCCGTTTGCGTCACCAGGCAAATACCGAAACATCGCAACAGCGGAAAAACGAAGCATTAAAACGACTCCAGGTTGTTGAAGCTTTCCGTCATGCCAATTCACATATTGAAAATCGTCCTGAATGGATGATAGTTAAAGTGGTTCCGGTGATACCACCCGAACTGCGTCCCTTAGTTCCACTGGATGGCGGCCGTTTCGCGACCTCTGATCTGAATGACCTGTATCGCAGGGTAATCATCCGTAACAACCGGTTAAAGCGACTAATTGAGATTAAGGCTCCTGATGTAATCTTACGTAATGAAAAACGTATGTTGCAGGAAGCTGTTGATTCACTCTTTGATAATTCACGTAAAGTAAATGCGGTTAAAACGGAATCAAACCGCGCATTGAAGTCATTATCCGACAGCCTTAAAGGTAAGCAGGGTCGTTTTCGTCAGAATTTGCTTGGAAAACGTGTCGATTATTCGGCCCGTTCGGTAATTGTTGTCGGACCTGAAATGAAATTGCATGAGTGCGGTTTGCCCAAGGATATGGCTGCCGAATTGTTTAAGCCGTTTATCATCCGTAAGATGATTGAACGTGGTATCGTGAAAACGGTTAAATCGGCAAAGAAAATTGTCGACCGTAAAGACGCTATCGTATGGGATATCCTTGAGAATGTACTCAAGGGACACCCCGTATTGCTGAACCGTGCACCAACTCTTCACCGTTTGGGTATCCAGTCGTTCCAGCCGAAGCTTATCGAAGGAAAAGCGATCCAGCTCCATCCGTTGGTATGTACCGCTTTCAACGCCGATTTCGACGGTGACCAGATGGCTGTTCACGTACCATTGGGAAATGCGGCAATCCTCGAAGCACAGATGCTTATGCTGGCATCGCATAACATCCTTAATCCGGCCAACGGAGCACCTGTAACCGTTCCTTCGCAGGACATGGTACTTGGTTTATATTATATGACCAAGGGAAAGCGCAGAGATACCGACACAAAAGTTAAAGGTGAAGGGCTGACGTTTTATTCGGCCGAAGAAGTAATTATAGCTTATAATGAGGGACGTGTTGATTTACATGCCTGGATAAAAGTAAAAGTACGTGTCCGTACCGGTGAATCCCTTCAGGTGCAACTGATGGAAACTACCGTTGGAAGAATTTTATTTAACCAGGTGGTTCCGAAAGAAGTTGGATTTATTGATGAACTGCTGACTAAAAAATCGCTCCGTGAAATTATAAGCCGCGTTCTCAAAAGAACAGGAATTGCCAAAACTGCAGCCTTCCTCGACGATATTAAGGACATGGGATTCCAAATGGCATTCAGAGGGGGATTATCCTTTAACCTGAATGATGTTATGATTCCGGTTCAGAAAGCTGAACTGGTAAAGAAAGCACACATGGAAGTTGACGAAGTACGGAGCAACTATAACATGGGTTTTATTACCAATAACGAGCGTTACAACCAGATTATCGATATCTGGACACGTACCAATTCAAGAATTACCGAGAACCTGATGAAGCAGCTTTCATCCGACCGCCAGGGATTCAACGCAGTTTATATGATGCTTGACTCAGGTGCGAGGGGATCGAAAGAACAGATTCGTCAGCTGGGAGGTATGCGCGGACTGATGGCTAAACCCCAGAAGTCGGGAGCCAGCGGTGGTGAAATTATTGAGAATCCTATTTTATCAAACTTTAAAGAAGGATTATCAATTCTTGAATACTTCATTTCTACACACGGTGCCCGTAAAGGTCTTGCCGATACTGCACTTAAGACAGCTGATGCCGGATACCTCACCCGGAGGCTGGTTGATGTTGCACAGGATGTGATCATTAATGAAGAAGACTGCGGAACATTGAGAGGTCTTGCCGAAACCGCACTCAAGAATAATGAGGAAGTTGTTGAATCGCTGTATGACCGTATTCTGGGTCGTGTATCGCTGCACGATATTTACCATCCTCTTACAGGTGAGTTGTTAATTGAATCGGGAAATGAGATCACCGAAGATGTTGCCGACCAGATTGAAGAGTCGCCTATTGAGATGGTTGAAATTCGCTCAGTACTTACCTGTGAATCAAAAAGCGGAGTTTGCAGCAAATGCTACGGACGTAACCTTGCTACAGGCCGTATGGTATGTAAAGGTGAAGCTGTAGGTGTTATTGCAGCACAATCAATTGGTGAACCCGGAACACAGCTTACTCTTCGTACTTTCCACGTGGGTGGAACCGCCTCCAAAGCTGCCACCGAATCACAAATGACAGCCAAGTTTGGTGGCAAAGTTGAACTTGAAGAAGTCAGGACTATCAGTTATAAAACCGAAACCAAAACTACTGAGGTGGTTCTTGGCCGGTCAGGTGAAATCAGAATCATTGATCCAAATACAAAAGCGGTTCTTTCAACCAACAACATTCCTTACGGTGCTTCACTTTATGTAAAATCAGGCGTTATCGTTGAAAAAGGACAGTTACTCTGCGAGTGGGATCCATATAACGCGGTGATTGTTTCTGATACATCAGGTAAAATTGATTTTGAACATATCGAAGAAAACATCACTTTCCGTGAGGAGTCGGATGAACAAACAGGCTATAAGGAGAAAGT
>CAZPKJ010000230.1:0-3129 GCA_964587075.1 uncultured Flavobacteriaceae bacterium
TCGGCCCTCCAGCACCAACAGGTTGCTTCCCGACTCTTTTAACCTGGTCCGCAAAGCTTGCATGGTCTTCCATTCAAGTTGCCTTAAACTTATGATGCAGGCAGGATCTTCGCTGGATATAGAAAATTCCCGCTCATCCAAACAAATAAACGGGATAAATAAGCCACATTCAGGGTGGCTGCCCGACACAAAAAGATCGGCGGGAATAAAATGTTTATCCCTGATCCAAAATAAAATAGTTTTTCCGGCTGCCATCAGGCAGCATAAAACAAACGAAAAATGATAAAAGTTTGAACTGAAACCGGATGAAGCGACCGCGCTGTATCAAAACTACTTTTTCCGCCAGATTAAAAACCATCCAATGGCGAAAATAATCAGCAACGAAAAGAAAAAATTAGTGGCCAGTAAAAAATATTCTTCATTTCCTAAAGATCCCCGTTTCAAGTAAATAAGTCCGGCCGACAACATAATACCTGCCGCTACCGAAACAGATATAATTACAGCACGCCTGCGATTGCTCATCATGCATTTAAAATTTATCACTGCAAAGCTAACCATTCCGATTAACCAATCATAAGATTACAACCACGAAGTTCACTCGCGTCCATCCTTCCCAGTACCAGATATTTGTCATGATCCAGTTTCCTTCCTATGTCCTGTGTAGCAATAAATGCACAGGAGTGAATGTTCGCAAGGTCTATGATCCTGATTACACCGGTTTCACCGGCAGCTGCGTTTTGAAAAGGGTCGTTTAAATCACCTATGAAAGTTCTCATCCATGGGGGATTGCTGAAAATCCCGGCATGCGTGGAATAAGCCTGCGACAGAAGCTCAGTCATTCCATATTCCGAATGGATCGCCTGCAATCCGGAATTTCTCATTAATATATCGTGCAGTTCATCGCGGACCAACTCCTTTCGCCGCCCTTTCATTCCTCCCGTTTCCATTACGACCGACTGTGGCTTGCAGCATCCGGGAAACCGCTCAAAGAATTCCAGCAAGCCAAACGAAACACCTAAAATAAAATCCTTGCGGTTGTCAGTTTCCGCTTTCGACAATTCCCTGTACAGTTCTTCGTAATTATAGAGATAAAATCCTCCCCGGCTACTACCCGAAGCCTTCATGAGTTGTTCTGCCATATATACCAGTGAGGAATTGGTTCGTTCGAGGTACGAGGGAAGGAGGGCGAAAAAATTATACCTTGAAGGGTCGCCATAGATCAAACGGAAACCGGTAAGAATACTATCAGTATAAATTTCGGTATCAGCTATAAAATGACGCCCGGGAGTTTGGCCCTCTGTTCCGCTTGTGCTGAAATAAAGCTGAGGGGTTTTTTTTGTATCGGAAATAATATGGGATTTAAAAAACTGTACCGGGAGAAAAGGGATATTTTCGATATCCGTTATTTCATTTGGATAGATGTGTAAATATTTGAGGAAGTCTCTGTAAACATCAACCTGCTGAGCCTGGTAATGAAATAAACGCATGGCAAGGGCATCAAAACCCGGGCCATTACCGGTACTCCTGGCTTCCTGCCAAAACTGTTTCGAATCCATAACGTCGTGCGCCTAAATGAAAAATAAAAGGTTTTTATTCACTGGCATTTGTATTGCCGCATTTATCCATTCGTGAAATGATGTCCATCCGGAATTTATTTTTACTCAAGGTCAGAATTATAATGAAGTCCCACATTGGCACGTCGTAACAAGGCCGACTTTATAATCAGGTAGGCGACGTTAATCAGGTTTCGCAGTTCCAGCAGGGGCACCGAAACCACCGTGGTGCGGTATAATTCTTCCGATTCTTTATAAATAATTTCAAGCCTGTCAAGCGCTCTTTTCAATCGCAGATCACTTCTTACAATTCCAACATAATCGCTCATCAGGGTTTGCAGTTCGGTTCGGTTATGTGTTATTAAAACAAGCTCCCTGGGTTTTGTAGTGCCGTTAATATTCCAGTCGGGAACACGATCCTCATATTTCAAATCTCCCAGTACGAGTATACTGTGTTCAAAAGCTTTTCGTGCATACACAGAGGCTTCAAGCAACGAATTCGAAGCTAACCGGTTCGCGCCATGCAGTCCGGTTGATGCGCACTCACCTGCAGCATACAAATTCTTAATTTCGGATAACCCATTCATATTAACACGTATTCCGCCACACGTGTAATGGGCAGCCGGAACTACAGGAATCAAATCTTTCCTGAAATCGATGCCAAGACCCAGGCATTTTTCGTGGATATTCGGGAAATGCGCTAAAAAGGCCTCTGCATCACAATGCCTGCAGTCGAGATAAACAAAGTCATCACCCCGTACTTTCATTTCATTGTCGATAGCGCGGGCAACAATATCTCTCGGAGCTAACGATAATCGGCTATCGTACCGTTGCATAAACTCAGTGCCGTCACGGGTTTTAAGAATTGCACCAAACCCTCGCACCGCTTCCGATATCAGAAACGACGGCCTTTTACCCGGATCATATAAGGCGGTAGGATGAAACTGAATAAACTCCATCCCGTCAATCTTACCTTTTGCACGGTAAACCATAGCAATTCCATCGCCGGTTGCTATAGCCGGATTGGTGGTATTCAGGTAAACATTCCCTGCCCCTCCTGTTGCCATCATGGTAATTTTTGAAATAATGGTGTCTACTTTCCCCGTAACCGTGTCCAGCACATATGCCCCGAAACAAGTGATATCACTGCTTTCGCGGGTAACCTTTTCGCCCAGGTGGTGCTTTGTGATCAGGTCGACAGCGAAATAATGTGATTTCATTTCAATGTTCGGATGTGTGTGGAGCTGTTTAATCAGCTTTCGTTCAATCTCAAGTCCGGTTACATCTTTAAAATGCAATATCCTGGATTCGGAATGTCCGCCCTCTTTAGCCAAATCAAAATCCCCCGATTCGTTTTTATCGAAGTCGGCCCCCCATTCTATCAATTCCCTGATACTCTCCTGCCCTTCACTGATAACCATCCTCACCACCTTTTCATCACACAAACCATCACCGGCTATAAGCGTATCTTCAATATGTTTTTCTACCGAGTCAACCGGATCCATTACAGCAGCTATTCCACCCTGTGCATATTTCGTATTAGATTCATCCTCATTAGCTTTGGTAATTACCTGTA
>CAZPKJ010000230.1:3139-3967 GCA_964587075.1 uncultured Flavobacteriaceae bacterium
ACCGTAATCAGCGGCCTTTAAGGCGAAATATAGTCCGGCTATCCCCGATCCAATCACAAGAAAATCTGTCTTAATACGTCCCATAAAAATTTCTGCCTCCCCGCCTTGAATTAATTACTTTTGCAAATGAAGTTACAAAGTTAACCAACCTATAAAGATGCGACAACTCATTACAGCTATTATCATAGCACTGGTAACGGTAGTCTTTGCTTTGCAAAATGCGAACCCGGTTACTATAAAGTTTTTTGTCTGGAGCGTTCCCGACACCAGTCTTTCCCTGGTGCTTATTATCACTCTGGCCACCGGCCTCATAGCTGGTTTGCTTTTTGCGGTTCCGGGTAATTACAGAAAAAATAAAACCATCAGCGAACTTAAACGTCGCGTAAGCGACCTGGAAAATAACAAACCGGTACCCAAAGCACCATCTTTACCACCGGGCAACATTCCCCCGTTTTAGTTGTTAAGGTTTACATATCCTAATTGCTTATTGAGCACTCATATTATTTACTACCATGACCATTCCGGTTAATGTTTATGCCGAAGCTACTCCAAACCCTTCGGCCATGAAATTTGTATCCAGCAGGCTATTGCTTCAGGAGGGAGTAGTGGAATATACTTCCGTTGAACAAACCGGTGCTTGTCCCTTAGCCAAAGGCTTATTTGCCTTTTCGGGAGTTAAAGGCGTGTTTATAGCTTCCAATTTCATTACGGTTACCAAAGAGAGTGATCTCGATTGGTTTGAAATTACCGGCATAATCCGCGAATATATCCGCGGCTATCTGATGTCGGGTGAAAAACTTTTTACTTCAAATCCATTCCCCGATTTTC
>CAZPKJ010000231.1:0-1436 GCA_964587075.1 uncultured Flavobacteriaceae bacterium
AGCGCAACGAAAATGTTTTATAAATTATCTTATAACCAGCAATTTAGTATAATTTAGTTAATTTAAAACTTTAATCGAATGATGTTCCCCCGCCAGGTAATTTTTAAGGTGTGAGCCGTCGCCATGTACAGTAATCAGTTTTGAGGCACGGGTGAGTTTTATCAGTTCAAGAACCTCATCCCAGTCGGCGTGGTCGCTCAAATGAAAGTTAAAGTGAGCCTTAAAGGGTGAGTTCTTCCAACCGGTGGCAAATGTGGTAACCACGTCAGGCGAGCGGTAGTATCCCGATAGTGACCTGGGCGGTACAATGAGTATGTTTCCGCGAGTACGTCGAAAAAGAGTGCTGTTATAAGGTTGCCAAGCTCCCAGGTTTCGCCCCGATTCCTCATAGAGATTGTGAAAAATGGCTGCTTCATGGTTAACCATGACCGTGCGATCGGGTAAAAAATGTTTAAGAAGCAGTGTGAGGCGCTGGGCTTTGCCCAAATTGTAGGCACCTATAACCAGGTTGGTATGGCTATAATGCCTGAGTTTTTCGAATTCCTCTTCTTCCTTAGGGTGCTTGTAGTCCGGATGGGCAAAAGTGGTTTCTGTGATCAGTACATCGCATTCAACTACTTCGAAAGGCTCGCATGAATGGTCGTTCCGCAACTTGAAATCACCGGTATAACAATATCTCACTCCGCTGTATTCAATCAGCACCTGCGATGATCCCAAAATATGGCCAGCCGGGTAAAGCGAAACTTTTACCCCGTTGACCGAAAATGTTTCTTTGAAAACACAATCGGTAAAAGTGCTTTTAAGCCGTTGTTTGTACCGAAGCTGCATAATGGCGCGGGTTGCCGGGGTGCACCAAACCTTTTTGTTAGAGGGTATGGCATGGTCGGCATGGCCGTGCGAAATCACGGCGTTCGTGACCGCCCTTTTAGGGTCGAGGTAAAAATCGCCCGGAGCGAAGTAAAGCCCCTCTTTACGGTGTTCAAAAAGATTCGTTTCCGACATGCTTTTATCTGGATTAATGACTGGCGGCTCACAGAAGCACTACACAGCTTTTGATTGGGAGCCTGACAGTATATTATTAATTATTTCTAAAACCCGGGGAACAACCAATTGCTTTTCATCATTGTAAATGATAAAATGGCATCGCCGCGCGAGTTCTTCCTGGGGAAGTTGATTCTGGATGATCCGTTCAATTTCTTCACGGCTCCTGCCATCGCGTTTCATTACTCTTTCAATTCGTAATGAATCGGGCGCTAAAACTCCAATAATAAAGTCCAGCCCCTCATCACTTCCCGATTCAAATAAAATGGCCGCTTCCTTGAAGACAATCTTTTCCTCCGCATGGCGGGCGACCCAGTTGGCGAAAAGTTTTTTAACTTCAGGATGCAGGATCTGGTTCAGTCCCGATAAGAGCCGGTCATTGTTAAAAATCTTTC
>CAZPKJ010000231.1:1446-1709 GCA_964587075.1 uncultured Flavobacteriaceae bacterium
GGCACCGGTAGTTTTAGTGAACCTCAAGCAAGGAAAAATCTTTCCGGCAATTACCGCACGTTGAGGGATGCCGTGGTTGTCGAACACATCGGGGCCAAGCAATTCTCTTACTCGGTTCTTAACGGCACTATCGGATTCAAGGATTTTTTTTGACTCACTGTCGGCATCAAACACCGGGTAATGCAGTGTTTGAAGAATTTTTGCCACCACCGA
Source organism: uncultured Flavobacteriaceae bacterium (assembly GCA_964587075.1). Lineage (GTDB taxonomy): Bacteria > Bacteroidota > Bacteroidia > AKYH767-A > OLB10 > CAZPKJ01. The sequence goes on from CAZPKJ010000231.1 coordinate 1,660, forward strand.
TTTACCAGAACCGATTCCTCCTGTGAGGCCGCAAACAATTGGTTTCATTC
>CAZPKJ010000231.1:1719-3948 GCA_964587075.1 uncultured Flavobacteriaceae bacterium
TAAAGATAATCAACAAAAGCGGGTTCAATTCGCACATCATGAATGAAAGAGGGTGCCTTTTGCAAACGTAATTCAACCGATGGTGGCAAATCGGGCAGCGGAATTTCGGTTACCACTCGGAAGTCACCGGCTTTAACATTCTTATATTGATCGAGCGCAACCATAAAGCTGACAGTAGCAACCGACGGAATGAGGGTGACCTTATTTTTTTGTCCTACCGGCAGGTCAACAGGCAGTTCAATCCGGCCTTCGGTAAACTCTTTTACCGGGATAAAATAATGGATATAAGGTTGCGAAAGCTGTACACCTGCGGGCAGGTTTTTCGAAAGATAAATACCGCCAAAATGATCCTGGTAAATATCAGAAAGGGACAGGGGCTGTGTTTTAATGGATCTGATTCCTGCCAGCAGTTCGGCAGGGCCACCAATATTAACACTATCGGGGCGGAGAATAATTTTTCCGGCTCTTCCAAAACGGTCGCGGTAATTTAATTTGGCTATCACCAGTTCAACCGGTACCTTTTTACCCGACCGGCCATGAATGGATGGAGTAATAAACTCGGGGTCCGCCCGGTAAGGTTTCAGATCACTTTTAATCTGGTTGGCGAGCGTAATGGAAGGGATATTTATCCGGTTCGATTTCTCCAGTGCCCTGCCCAGGTCAACAATCAGGGAATCGGGCTTTTTACGGAGGTAAAAAGTAAAAAGCTCAAAACCGGTTCCTTTAAAATGAAACTCCAGTTCAGGGGGGAGATCGTTGCCGATAGTCCTGGTAAATGGCAAATTGGTATAAGCTACCGGCACCACGAGCCGCGATTCATAGGTTCTGCTCAGGGAGGTAATAAACCAAAAAATGATGGCTATCATTACACAGGCCAGAAAAACCATGGCTTTAAAATTGAGCCTGATTTTATTCAGCAGCCGGATATAAATTTCTTTAAGCAATATTCCCTGGTTGGGTTTACATCAAAATATGTGTAAAGAGGTACACTTAACTATTGCAAAGAAAAGAATATTATCCCCTTATTTTGGGGTTTGGTACTGCTTGGTGGCTTCGGCCGATACTGCCGACTTTTCAATTTTCAGCTTTACGTTCTGATCAACCTCAATGAGGAAGGTAGTGTCGTTTACTTCGGTAATTTTACCATGTACCCCACCAATGGTAACCACTTTATCACCTTTAACCAGACTCTGTTTGAACAGCTTTTCCTGTTTCGATTTTTTCATCTGTGGTCTGATCATAAAGAAATAGAAAATAACAATGATCAGCAGAATCATCACAAGCTGGCTCATGGCACCACTGCCTCCTGAAGCCTGGAGTAAAATGTAATTTAAGGTCATTTTTTTGAGTTTTTAGTTTTTAGCGGGTGCCTGTATGTCGGCACTTATGGTTAAGACTTTGGTATTAGGGATGGTATTGGCAATGAGAGTAACCGTTTTACTGGTCATGCCCGATTTTCCTTCACTGTCGAACGTAACATTAATAAACCCCGACTCGCCGGGCTGTACCGGGGTTTTTGTGTACTCGGGTACGGTACAACCACAGGTTGCTGATGCCGATGATATAACCAGCGGGGCCTTGCCGCTATTGGTAAATTTAAAGGCATACGATACTTTTTCACCCTGTTGAATGACGCCAAACTCATGGTTATCTTTTTCAAATGAAAATACCGGAATGGCATCAGGTTCGTTTTTGTTTCCCTGGTCCGCTGAAGCGGGATTATTTACCACCGAAGGTGATATGGCCTCGTCAGCGCCCTTGTTATCCGATTTACAGGCAGTAAATCCAATCGCTGTTGCGGCCATAATGATTATTAAGGATTTTTTATTCATAATTATTCAGATATGATCGGGAGATGGCAAAATTAAACAAAACAGCTATTTCAATGGGTGGTGGATTGGTTTATTCGAGTAAACCACGGCCGGTTTTCATCACTTCGCCGCGCGACTTCAGGTCGATAACCAGTTTATCGATAACCCCATTGATGAACACTTTGCTTTTAGGGGTACTGTAATCCTTTGATATATCAATGTATTCGTTAATACTCACCTTTACAGGGATACCAGGGAAGTGGAGGATTTCACCCAGGGTCATTTTCAGCAAAATAACATCAATAAGTGCTATCCGGTCAACTTCCCAGTTTTTAGTTTTTTCGGCAATCAGTTGTTCAAAATATGCGTCGTTTTTAACGGTTTCCCGGAAGAGTTTCTCCATAAACTCACGGTCATC
>CAZPKJ010000232.1:0-3918 GCA_964587075.1 uncultured Flavobacteriaceae bacterium
GAAGTTTTTTGTAAGATAATTTTAATGATCAAAAGTAAAGTGGTTCGACACCTCCCATCTCCCGGAAATGGTAGTTTTCTAACAACTTTTTGTGATATTTTGTGAAGTACCCACCTTTTTTTAATGGTGTTTATATATTTGCCGGTAATCGTTAAATAAATAAATATGTTGATTTTCTTAACAGGTTATATGGGATCGGGAAAAACCACAGCTGGCAAAAAACTTGCCTCGCTGATGGACTACACCTTTATTGACCTGGATTCCATGATTGCCAGTGAAACAGGCCGAAGTGTTGAAGAGTGGTTCGAATATGGGGAGCAGAAATTCCGTGAAATTGAAACGCTTGTCCTCAAACAGACTGCCGATTTTAAAGACGCGGTTATATCAACTGGCGGAGGTACTCCCTGTTTTCATGAGAATATGGCGTGGATGAAAGAACATGGAATTACTATTTACCTGAAATTATCGTCTGGCAGTTTGTTTCATCGTTTGGCCGAATCAAAAAATGTTCGTCCGCTGCTGCAGGGTAAAACCGATGTTGAACTGATGGAGTATATTGTGGAATCGCTGAAAGAACGCGAATATTTTTACAGTCAGGCACATTATACGGTAAAAGGCGAAAACCTGGATGTGAAAGCTGTTTTTGAAGAAATAAAAAATATTGAAACTCAACTGAGGTAAACGGCATCTTCCCGGCCAAACTCAACGCTTACATGTTCCTGAAAAGTAGTTGAAAGTGTCATGCCTACAAAGTCGGCCAGCACCGGATAGCGCCTGTGGTCGCGGTCAACCAGTAACACGGTTCTTATTTTTTTGGTATCAATCCTTAACAACGCTTTCATAGAGTAAATTAAGGTCTTTCCCGAATTAAGCACATCATCCACCAGTACAATCGATTTACCGGTGAGCTGCTCCATGGGAACCGATAAAACCACATCGCCGGCAACAGGCAAATGCTTGTCAATGCGCAAATCAATAAGCTTCGCTTTTAAATTACTGATTCGTTTTAAAGCTTCATGAATTTTTTCGGCAAGCAAATAACCATTTTGCCAGATACCCACAATAATGATCTCCGATTCGTCAGCATTATCTTCATATATCTGGTATGCGATACGATCGATTCGCTGCGAAATCTGATGATTGTTCAAAAGCAAAGTTCTGGGTTTGTTCATTGGCGAAAATCAGTTTTGTTGAAAATCGACCCGGCCACCCTTAACAAAATACTTTTTGTAATAAGGTGAATTAAGATCACTGATAATAACCCCGTTTGAACGGCTTGCATGGGCAAACTTGTTGTTGCCTAAATAAACACCAACATGTGAAATGGTTTTATTTCGGTTAATCCTGAAAAATACCAGATCTCCTTCTTTGAGTTTATCTTTTGGCAAATGCTTCACAGTTCGAAACATCTGGGCCGAGTTGCCTTCAAGTAAACAACAAAAAGCCGATTCATAAATCTTATTGACAAATGCCGAACAGTCGATGCCATTCAATGTTTTGCCAGCATAACGGTAAGGTGTTCCAAGCCATTTTTCGATAGTACTGTACAAATTCAAATCAAAAATATCGGTGACCTGGAGGCCAAACACCTGGCTGTAATAACCTTTCAGATATGTATCAATAAAATTCTGGTCGGTAACTTCAGCTTTTGGTTCAGGCATGGGCCCAATGACCTGCGCTTTTAAAGCTAAAGTGCTTGAAATCAACAGACAAAATACCAGAAAATACCGTTTTGCATTACGTTTCATGGGCGCAAATTTAAGCATTCCTTTACCACCGGTATGTTCAAAACGGTGTTTTTGGAGCAAAGTTGTGAACAGCAAAGAGTTATCAAAGTTTTTGCAGGTTCATAAACAACTCGGTTCCCTCCCTTGGCGGGATGGAATTATAACAGGCCTCAAAAACCCTGAATTCGAAATAAGGTTTGAAATACGCCTTGTATTCGGCGGCCGATCCCCCGAAAGGGGGCCCGCCCTCGAACTGGCGATCAAATAAAACACCGCACAAGGTGCCATTTTTATGAAGCATGGATGCGGCCTGTTGGGCATAAAGGGCGCGCCTCGAAGGTTCAATGGCACAAAAAAATGTTTGTTCCAAAATCAGGTCATACTGTTTACCATGATTAAAAAAATCTTCCATCAGAAGATGATCTTCAGGAAACCCGGGGCAGCGCTTGCGCAGATTATCGAGGGGTTCAAGGGCGATATCCAAAACATAAACTTGGGTAAATCCAGCCTTATGAAAATACTCGGCTTCATAGGCATTTCCGGCGCCGGGAATCAGGATTCGCATGTTTTTATTGGTAAGCTGATCGATATAGGTTTTTAAAGGAGTTGTAATAGCCCCCGCATCCCAACCGGTACGCTGTTGCTGATATCGTTCGGACCAGTAACCTTGTTCAGAGACCTGTGCGTTTGAATTCATGGTGATAACGTTCAATTTTGTTTTAATTCAAGCAGTGCAATGTTTTCGATGTGCGACGTATGTGGAAACATGTCAACTGGCTGCAGCTTTGATACGTGGTATTTGTCCGAAAGCATCAATAGATCCCTTGCCTGAGTCGCAGGATTACAACTTACATAAACCAATCGTTTCGCTCCTGATTCGAGAATACAATTTACTACACCGGGGTGCATACCGGCACGGGGCGGGTCAGTTATGATGACATCGGGTTTTCCATGTTCAAGAAAAAATTCAGCTGTAAGCACGTCTTTCATGTCGCCGGCAAAAAACTTCATATTGGTAATGCCGTTCAGCCTGGCATTTTCAATGGCATCATCAATAGCTTCCTTCACATATTCAATACCGGTAACTTTTTGGGCGCCTGATGCAACAAATGCCGCAATACTACCTGTGCCGGTGTACAGGTCGTAAACAATTTCATTCCCTGTTAAGCCGGCAAACTGCCGTGTAATTTCATACAATCGTTCGGCTTGTTTGGAGTTGGTTTGAAAAAACGATTTAGGGCCAACAATAAATTTTAAATTTTCTAATTGTTCAATAATGTAGGGCCTTCCGTGAAAAAGCACCGGAGTTTGATCATGAATGGTATCATTCCGTTTTTGATTGATGATATATTGTATGGATGTAAGCCAGGGAAATTTATCCTTTATCGCCTGCATCAGTGTGGAACGCCTTGTTGCATCATCACTGCTGAATACAACAATAACCATCCATTCATCCAGTGAGGAATTCCTTATGATCAGATTTCGCATCAGCCCGGTTTGCGCTTTCAGATCAAAATATGCGTATCCATGCTTTAAAGTAAATTCCCTCACAAAGTTTCGGATTTCATTAGAACGTTCATCCTGGAGGAAGCAGGTTTGAATATTGAGTACCTTATTGAATTTTCCTGGAATATGAAACCCCATGCCATTCATTTGCCGGGGTTCCTCCTCATGCATTTCTTCCTGCAAAAGATAACGTTTGTTTGTAAAAGTAAACTCCAGCTTGTTCCGGTAGTGTGTTGATGAGGTACAACCTAAAATGGGAGCTACCGGAGCATTCTTAATATGGGCTATACGCAACATTACATCCTTTACCAGTTTCTCTTTATACAGGAGCTGTCCTTCGTACGACATATTCTGCCATTTGCATCCCCCGCATAGTCCAAAATGAGAACAAAATGAATCAACCCGGTATTGTGAAGGAGAAATAATCCGGCTCATTATACCCTCATCGAAAGAACGTGATTTTTTGTATATTTCAATATCGGCTATATCTCCGGGAACAGCACCTTCTATAAATATGGCTTTGTCGTTCGACCGGCCAACGGCCCTTCCCTTGTCGGCTATATCGGTAACCTGTACGTTTTCGATGGTGAATTTTTTCATGGGTCTGCAAAGTTAGGCAATTGGCCTGACCCTGTTATGAGGAAATCAGGGTACATGTCAGCGTAAATAAAATCAATTCAGTATT
>CAZPKJ010000233.1:0-3908 GCA_964587075.1 uncultured Flavobacteriaceae bacterium
ATGGTTTTATTCATTTCATTTAAAATGTGCAAACGACCATCGCGGGCCTGTTCGAGCGCCTTTAACAGGATATCATAAGGCAGGCCATCCACCTTGAGATCCATTTGTGTGGCACAGATTCCGTTTTTGGTTCCTGTAACTTTGAAATCCATATCACCCAGGTGGTCCTCGTCGCCAAGGATATCGGAAAGCACCATAAAACGGCTGCCATCGGTAATAAGTCCCATGGCAATACCTGAAACGGCATGCTTTATTTTAACTCCGGCATCCATCATGGCCAGTGAGCCGGCGCAAACGGTAGCCATCGATGATGATCCGTTTGACTCCAGGATATCCGATACCACACGAATGGTGTACGGATTTTGTTCTCCCGATGGAAGTACTTTTTTCAGTGAACGCATAGCCAGGTTGCCATGACCAACTTCACGGCGGCCAACTCCGCGGTTTGGCTTTACTTCGCCGGTTGAAAAGCCGGGGAAATTGTAATGCAGCAAAAATTTATTGGTACCATAAAACATGGCTCCGTCAATAATTTGTTCATCCATTTTCGAACCCAGTGTAACGGTAGTTAACGACTGTGTTTCGCCGCGGGTAAAGATGGCAGAGCCGTGGGTAGAAGGAAGGTACCCGATTTCGCTCCAGATAGGGCGGATCTCATTACTCTTCCTGCCGTCGAGACGCTGCATCTTATCAAGCATCATGGTTCTCACGGCTTCCTTTTCGACATCGTGAAAATAGGTGTTGATGAGACCCTCTTTTTCTTTAAGTTCTTCTTCGGTAAACGTGGCTTTAAATTCCTCACGGATAGCCTCAAAACCTTCCTTACGGATATTTTTATTGGCATGGCCCATGGCCGCGAAGTCATAAACCTTTTGATAGGTCGCCTGCTTTACTTTGGCACGCAGTTCCTCATCGTGTACCTCGTGCGAATACTCTCTCTTGGCTTTATTGCCGGTCATTTCGCGGAATTCGAGCTGTGCCTGGCATTGAATTTTAATGGCGTCGTGTGCAAATTTGATGGCCTCAACCATTTCCTGCTCCGATACCTCACTCATTTCACCTTCCACCATTACGATATCTTTGGCGCTGCCTGCTACTATGAGGTCGATATCGGCACTTTCAGTTTCGGTGATGGTAGGGTTCACTTTAAACTGACCGTTGATGCGGGCCACACGAATTTCTGAAATAGGACCGTTAAACGGGATGTCGGAAATGGTAAGTGCGGCTGAAGCTGCCAGTCCTGCCAATGCATCGGGAGCTACATCCTTATCGGATGATATCAGTGAAATCATTACTTGTGTGTCGGCATGATAATCATCGGGGAACAATGGCCGAAGAGCGCGATCGACAATACGGGAAATAAGAATTTCGTATTCCGACAAACGGGCTTCGCGTTTAAAAAATCCTCCGGGAAACCGTCCCGCAGCGGCATATTTTTCCTGATAATCGACTGAAAGGGGCAGAAAATCGGCGCCCTCCTTTGCTTTTTTACTGGATACAACGGTGGCAAGAATCATACATTCTCCCATGCGAACCACAACTGATGCGTCGGCCTGTTTGGCAAGTTTGCCGGTTTCCATGGTGATAGTCCTGCCATCGGCAAGCTGAAAAGTTTTGGTAATTGGTGTTTGTGACATTTTAGTTTTTCCTTTCTTTTTAGACCTGATTAAAACAAAAAAAGGCAATTCCATAATTGCCTTTATAACATTTATTAAACGATAAGATTCATTGATTACTTACGAATTCCAAGTTCGCTGATGATATGACGGTACCGGTTAATATCGGTTTTCATTAAAAAATCGAGCAAACTTCTTCTTTTACCTACCAGCCTGATGAGTGAACGCTGTGTAGAAAAATCTTTCTTCTGGATTTTCAGGTGCTCCGTTAATGAGTTGATTCTTTCACTGAACATCGCAATCTGGGCTTCCGCGGAACCGGTATTGATTTCGGTTTTACCGTATTTACTGAATAGTGCTTTTTTCGCCGTTGTACTGAGTTGCATTGTATTGAGTTGGGTTATAAATTTTTAAAACGGACTGCAAAGATACAACTAACCTCGTGAAACACAAATTTTTTAAGGCATCAATTTTTAAAATAGTCCAGAATCTGCGAAAGCTTGTTTTTCAACTCTTTACGATGTACGATCAGGTCTAAAAACCCATGCTCAAGAACAAATTCCGATGTTTGAAAACCTTTAGGTAAATCCTTGCCTATGGTTTCCTTTACCACACGGGGGCCGGCGAAGGCAATCAGGGCGCCGGGCTCGGCAATATTCAAATCGCCCAGCATGGCAAAAGAAGCCGTTACACCTCCGGTTGTCGGGTCGGTCAGTAGCGATATGTAAGGGAGCCTGGCATCAGCCAGCCGGGTGAGTTTGGCAGATGTTTTGGCCATCTGCATCAGCGAAAAGGCGGCTTCCATCATTCGGGCGCCTCCCGATTTACTGATAATCAGCAACGGCACTTTCTTTTCGATACAGCGGTCGACAGAGCGGGCAATTTTTTCACCCACAACCGATCCCATCGATCCACCAATAAAATGAAAATCCATGCAGGCAATAATTAACGGATGGCCGCCAACATTTCCCTGTGCCGTACGAATGGCATCATTTAAGCCGCTTTTTTTCACGGTATCACGGAGTCTGTCGGTGTATTTTTTAGTGTCCGAAAAATTTAATGGATCGCCTGAATACACTTCTGCATTGAATTCTTCAAATTCATTGTTATCGAAGAGCAATTCGAAATACTCTTTAGAGCCGATTCGTTCATGAAACCCGCATTTGGAACAGGTGTACAAATTATCGGAATGCTCTTTCGATGGCTGGATGGTTTTGCACGAAGGGCACTTGTACCAGAGACCTTCGGGGGTTTCCTTTTTTTCCCTCGTAGATGTTGTTATACCTTCTTTGATTCTTTTGAACCAACTCATAAAATCGGATTTAGTTAATACTAAAAATCAGGCAATGGTTACCTCTTTGTTGAGATAAACATCCTGAATGGCATTCAGCAGAGTAATGCCTTCTTTCATGGGTTTCTGGAATGATTTCCTTCCGGAGATGAGTCCGTGCCCTCCCGCCCGTTTGTTGATCACTGCCGTAGTAACCGCTTCGGCAAGGTCGGTAGCTCCTTTCGATTCGCCCCCTGAATTAATCAGCCCGGCACGCCCCATGTAACAGTTTGCCACCTGGTACCTGGTTAAGTCGATGGGGTGGTCGCTGCTCAGGTTTTCGTAAACCTTTTTGTGGGTTTTGCCGAAATTCAATGCCGTATAACCGCCATTGTTGGAAGGAAGTTTCTGTTTGATGATATCAGCCTGAATGGTGACACCTAAATGATTGGCCTGTCCGGTTAAGTCGGCGGCTGTATGAAAATCGGTATTATCTTTTTTGAACCCGCTGTTGCGGAGATAGCACCACAAAATAGTGGCCATACCCAGCTCATGGGCCCTTTCAAAGGCTTCGGCAACCTCAATGATCTGACGACCCGATTCGGCCGACCCAAAATAGATGGTGGCACCTACGGCAGCAGCACCCATTTGATAGGCCTCATCCACCGAACCAAACATGATTTGGTCGTATTTATTGGGAAAGGATAAGAATTCGTTATGATTGATTTTTACCACAAAAGGGATCTTGTGCGCGTATTTTCTCGATATTGAAGCAAGTACCCCATACGTGGATGCCACGGCGTTACATCCGCCCTCTATAGCCAGTTTAACGATATTTTCAGGATCAAAATAGATCGGATTCGGAGCAAAAGAGGCTCCGGCTGAATGTTCAATTCCCTGATCAACCGGTAATATGCTAACATACCCTGTACCGGCAAGTCGTCCGGTATTGTAAATACGCTGCAGGTTCACCAGTACTTTATTGTTCCGGTTGCTGTTTATAAAAATCCTGTCAATAAAGT
>CAZPKJ010000234.1:0-3856 GCA_964587075.1 uncultured Flavobacteriaceae bacterium
CATTGCCCTGCTTTCAGGATTACATAACGCTTTAGCTCAGTCAAATACCCGGAAGTACACCATTGAGCCGGCAAAAGTCATTGATATGACGAATGACGTGTATGATTATGGTGCCTCACTGCTTTACAAGTCGTTGCCCAAGCCCCACCCTGGAACCGATGCGGCCACCATAACATCGGTAAAACAACAACTGGAGAAATACCGTAAGACCTCCGCGAATAAATCGCCTGTACAAAACAAAATTATGTCGGCCGACCCTCCCGTGCTTGTCAGAAATTTTGCTGGAAACACCTTTACGGGATTTGTACCAAACGACAATGATGTTGCCATTTCCAACCACGATGTTGTTTGTTCGGTTACCAATTCTTCGGTGTGGAGCCGTGACCAGGCAAATAATCTGAACTATGGAACCTTCAGTCTGCATTCACTCACTGCATCCTTAGGATTGCAGCAGGAAGAATTTGACCCTAAAGTACTTTTTGATCCGGTAAGCAAACGATTTATCCTTGTTTGCCTGAACGGGTTCAGTGACTCAACAAGCAACATCCTGGTAGGATTCAGTCAGGATTCCATCTCATTTGGCAGCTGGAACTTTTATTCGTTGCCGGGAGATCCGCTGAACAATAATCTTTGGACCGATTTTCCGATGATGGCTGTTTCTGGTGATGAATTATTTATCACCGTCAATCTGCTTTATAACGATTCAACCTGGCAGGCCGGATTTAATCAAACCGTCATCTGGCAGATCAATAAAAATGAGGGTTATAATGGCAACACCCTGAACCCGCTGCTTCATTACGACATTAAACACAATAATGAACCGCTGAGAAATTTATGTCCCGCCAAGGGAGGAAGTACATTGTATGGCCCGAATATGTATTTTTTATCGAACCGGAATTTTGCTTTGGAAAATGATACCATTTTCCTGGTTGAGGTTACCGGTGCAATCAACAATCCACCTCCTGCAGTAAATATAACTCCTCTAACATCGGGACTTTCATACCGGATGCCTATTGATGCCCAGCAAACCTCAACAGATTTGTTAATTGTTAATGATGCGAGAATCTTAGGAGCTTTTTATGAGAATGACCTGATTCAGTTTGTTTCGAATATGCTCGATACGGCAACCGGGAAAACCGCTATTTATCATGGATTACTGGAGTTGAACCCCACTCCGGTGCTGAATGCAAACTTATATTCGGTCGATAGCATTTATCTGGCTTATCCTAACATTGCGTATGCCGGTACATCGCCGGGAGATATTTCATCGGTTGTGAGTGTTCTCATGAGTTCAACAACAATTCATCCGGGCACCTCGGCGTTCCGTTACGATGCCACCGGAATGTATTCACCCCTAACCACTGTGAAGGCTGGCAGCAGTTATACAAATATGCTGGCCGGCAACGAACGGTGGGGCGATTATACCGGATGCCAGACTCACTTTGGTACACCTGGAACCGTTTGGGTAAACGGTTCCTATTCCATCGTAAACCATACCACACGAACCTGGATTGGCGAATTAAGTACCCTTGGCGGGACGGGTATAGCAGAAGCCGCTGACAGCCCTCTCATGGAAGTTTATCCGAATCCAAATTTGGGGGAAATGACCATTGAATTCGAGATGCCGTTTGATGGTATGCTTGTGATTGATGTAGCCGATATCACCGGCAAAAAAACCATCAGCCTTTACAAGGGTAATATCCGCAAAGGAAAAAATGAATTCAGGTTCAGTACAGCAAAGCTCGGCGCAGGCAATTATGTGCTGGTAGCCAGGCGGAGCGACGGTTTCATCTTAAACAAAAAATCATTTACAAAAAATTAACCCCTTCAAAGGCATACTTTATTTGTAAAAAATCATTAGCTTTGATTAGGATCACATAAAACCTGTATCGCCATGAAAAAAACATTTCTCTCAATCGTATTTCTATTATTGTTTTACGGAATCACCCATGCACAGTCGAAGTGGAACATAGGTATTCATAACGGATGTGTGACCAATGTAGCTAAATTTGATGGTGGTGATGAAGAGGCAAATGCGCTTTTTACCAGTCAGCCCACCAAGTCATTGAACCTTTCGGTAACAGCCAGGTATAAAATTTCTGAACGGTTTGCCATTCATTCGGGCCTGAATTTTACGGAGTTTGGTTTTACTTACGCGCTTTCGCGGGATTATTCTCTTTTAAAGCCATTTGACCGGGATGAAACCATCAACTCTTCAACCTGTATTACCAGTATTCCGTTTTTGGCAGTACTGAACACTCCGGCTAATTGCAATAATGTCCGTTTTATATTCGGACTTGGATTTTCGGTAAGGGGAATTGATGAAAACTGGTCCGACGAACAGACTGCGGAAATTGAAACTGATGAATCAGGGTCCGCCAAAGTGACTTCATTAACGGCACGATCCAATTCCATTAACACGGTTTCGGCCTCGGCAACCTGGATGATTGGCATCGAGAAATTACTGCGGAGCGGAAACAGTTTTACTTTTACCTATCAGGGCAACCAGGGGTTTGGATCGATAGCCGAGTCACAAGTGGGTTACACTATCGACAACAGGCAGTACATGCACAAATTTAGAAACAGGGGAAGTTTTGTTTCTTTTTCGCTTGGTTATAATTTTATGCCCTTCGGATCGCGTAAAGCGAAAAAAGCTCTGGAAAAAGTTGAATCGGTACCTCAAATTCTGTAGGCTGCTTATATCTGTTCTGCATTAATTGCAGATTGCCAATACATCAAAGTGGCAATTGGTAAAATTGAAACGATCGTGAATTCTTTCACCGTTGTCGGCTTTACTAAATGTGTTATAACCATACGTTCTTATCAGGTTAATAACTTCGGCCGCTGAACTGCCGCAATCTTTCAGGTTGTTATCATCAATTTCAATATATAACACCGGGTGAAACTTTTTTAGTGTTTCGGAACCACCTTTTAGTACCGCGTACTCATATCCTTCCACGTCAATCTTAATAAAATCCAGCCTGTTAATTTGATTATCAGATACGAAATTGTCCATTTTTTCAACCCGGACTTCTATCGACGGGTAGTCCTCACCGCCTGAAACCATGCGGTTCATTCCGGCATTGTTGGAGTTTACTTCAAAGAGTAACTTTTTACCCGACTCTTCACCCAATCCAATATTATTATAAATAACCTGGCCGATTTTATTCAGGCCCGAAATTTCCAGGGCCGATTTGAAGGTTACCGGATGGGGCTCGAAAGAATAAATTTTTGCATGCGGGTTCATCATGGACATAATGATGGAAGCGGTACCAATATTGGCACCTATATCGAAAATGACTTCTGATTTTTCAATATACTTTGAAGCCACGTCAAATCCTGATTTCATCAGGCCAAAGAAATAAATACTGTGCTCGAGGTTATCACTGATGTCAAGGCAAAACCTTACACCATCACGACGTACATTGCGGATACTGCCTTTAGGATAGGTATATTCAGGTGGCACTACCTTGACCCAAAACATGGAGGGGTTTCGGCTCGACCGCTCCACAATGTAATCCTCAATAAATGGAATGGTAAGCAGTTTCCTGAAAAGATTCAGAATTCTCGTCTTTAGCGAAATATGAAAAAGGTATTTATTTACCGGCATGGATCTGTTATATGCCTTGTATATTGACTTTCAATGCCAATAGAGAATGGCTAGTGGAAATAGTAAGGTTGTGGATGCAAACGTAGTAACAGAAACCATGTGAAACAATGTTCCGAAATAAAATAGCGTAAAAACTACCTGTTACACCCGAAAAGGAATACTGTGGTGATTCCGATTGGATTCGAACCAATGACCTACTGCTTAGAAGGCAGTTGCTCTATCCAGCTGAGCTACGGAACCAATTTT
>CAZPKJ010000235.1:0-3800 GCA_964587075.1 uncultured Flavobacteriaceae bacterium
ACTTATGTCGCTCGAAATATTTTGCAATTTATTCTGCTGCTGAAAAAACTGGATATTTTTCTGGTTGTAAACATTGGTCATGTCGTTTACATGCTTTTGAAGCTCATTCGACATTTCCTGTTTCACTCTTTGTTGTTCAAGCAGGTTGTTTAGCTCGCCTTTTTGATTTTCAATTGAAAAAGTCGATTCATCAGCTTTGGTTTCACCGGGTCCTGCAAGCGCGGCAAGTTCTTCGTTCAGCTGGCTGATAGTTGTTTGGGTGTAACTGATTGCTGAAATTAAAAAGTCACGATTGTTATTCAGCGTATTTACATTCCCCGAGGTACGGGCATAATCACTTTCAAGTTTCGTTACGGTACGCTGGTTTTCGGCAAATGCCAGTTTAAGTTCCTGTAATTTTGTTTCCGATTTGCTGATTTCTTCCTGGAGCCTGGAAATATTTTGCTGATGTTCTTCTATCTGAACCGAAAGCTGTTGCAGATTTTTTTGTTTACCGGTGCGTTTGCCGTCACCTGTTGAAAGGGATCCTCCTGAGAAAATATACCGCTGACGCAGAAAGCGTCCGTTTTTAGAAAGCAGTACAAATCCTTTTTCAAGTGTACCGGTATCAATGCGGTTAAGCTCTTCACTATCCTTTACAATGTAAACATTACCGAGTAAATATTTGAAAAGTTTCTCATAGCGGCTGTCGAATTCAATAACCTTCAGTGCGGGAACACAGCCTTCGGGCTCCTGCTGGTAGGCCTGAGCGTTATCTTTCAGGTTGTCGAGTACAAAAAAGTGGGCTCGGCCTTTAGAGGTTTGGTTAAGCATTTGCAAGGCTTCCCAGGCCTCACCGTTGTTGTCAACAACAAAATGATTTAAAAAAGGTTCGAGATAATTCTCAATAGCGTTTTTATATTCGTCATCACAGGTGATTATATCTGAAATCAGCGGGGCTTTACGAAACTTTGAGTCGCTTCCCTTTAAAAAGCGAATCGATTCGGGAAATCCTTCCATCCTTTCAATCAGGTTCCTGGTGAACTCATATTCATTTGCTTTAACATCGTTATGCCGTTTCTCTTCGGAAAGTGTATGATTCAAATCGCGTATTTGCTGTTCGAGCGATTTTAATTCGTTTTCGAGCGACACCAGATTAATCCTTGATGTTTCGGATTCTTTTTCCAGCCTGGAGTTTTCAGGAATTACCACAGCAATTTCCTCATCAACAGTGGCCAGTTTTTTCTCATTGGCATTAACCTGTTCATGGAGCCGTCTCAACTCTTCGCTGATAGAATTTGACCTGGCCTGGCGCACGGCGGCCTGAGTTTCGAAGCGGTTAATCTCCTGTCTGATTTCATGAAGCTGCTGGTTGAGCGTTTTTAATTCACTCACCGATTCTTCATACAAATGTTTATTCTCCTCAACGTTTTGTTTCATCTCTAGAAGCTGCGCTTCAAGATTTTTCAGCATCTCATCTTCAGCCGCTTTTTCTTCGCTCAAAGTGGCAATGCTCTCATTGAGTTCGGCAATAGTAGTTTCATCGGTTTCGTTCTGACTGGTAAGTTGTTTTTGCTTATCCAGTAAAAATGAGATTCGTTCTTTTACGTTTTTACTCTCATTTTCTCCCCGCGTAATTTGTATGATAATTTCGTTGAGTTCTTTTTGAACCAGTGAAAGTTGCTTCTCTTTTTCGAAACTGTCGGTTTTTAGTTTTTGAATATTGGCATCGATGACATCCAGGTCAACATGATGTTTCAGCTTTTCATCCGAAACACTTTCTTCCTTTTTTTGAAGTTCATGTAACGATTGGCTGAATTCACGTACAGCATAAAGTGAATAGGCCATACTCACCTGTTTGTATTCATCTTTCAGCCTGTAAAACTTCTGGGTTTTTTTAGCCTGCGACTCAAGTTGTTTCAGACTTTTCTCTATTTCAAAAAGCAGGTCGTTAACACGGGTAAGGTCGGCGTCGGTTTCTTCCAGTTTATGAAATGTTTGCTTTTTCCTTATTTTATATTTTGAGATTCCGGCAGCTTCTTCAAGAAGCAGTTTGATGGTATTGTTCCGGTCATTCAGGATATCATCGACCATCTTTAACTCAATAATGGAGTAGGAGTCGGAACCGATACCCGTATCCAAAAACAGATCGGTGATATCCTTTAAACGGCAGGTTACATTATTCAGCAGATATTCGCTTTCACCCGTACGGTATAACCTGCGTCCAATACCAACTGTGGTATATTCGGTTGGTAATATTCCCTTATTGTTTTCAAAAGTCAGATGTACTTCAGCCAGATTTGCTGGCTTCCTGTTTTTGGTACCGTTAAAAATGATGTTTTCCATTTTTTCGGAACGCAGCATACGGGTTTTCTGCTCGCCGAGTACCCAGCGGATTGCATCTACAACATTTGACTTGCCGGAACCATTGGGTCCAACTATAGCCGTTACTCCTTTATCGAAATGAATGGTTACCTTATCGCCAAAGCTCTTGAAGCCTTTAATTTCAAGTGATGTTAAACGCATGTTATGTAAAACTGATTATAATGTATGAAGATTGGAAAATGGGAGTGCAAAAATAGGTTTTCCGAATTAATGGCGACTGTTCAAATTTATAATAAATATCGTTCTTATTTATTCAATCTAAAATAGGGTTGATTACCAACTTGTTGCAATTTTCATATAATGGTATGAGGGATTATTTACATATTTACATTTGCATGGACTCAGAATCGGTCAAAATTTTTAAAAGAAATTTCGGCGTTGATAACCACAGGTTAGTAGAAACGAATGGATGATTTAAAGATAGTATTATATGTAGTTGTGGCCATTATTTGGCTGGTATACAACAATTACAAAAAAATTTCTGAAACCAATAAAAAGCGGGATGCTTCAAAGCCCTATGATGAAGTTCCTCAGGAAAACTGGCCCAAAAGTGCTCCCGCCCCTGAACCGCAACCATCTAAAAAACAAACGGTAAGACCTTTGAGTAAACCAGTGCATTCATCCGGCGAAAGCCGTAAATCTGCTTCTGCTTCAACGCGTGAACTCGTTAGAAAACAAACGAGTGTAAAAAGGAGCGGAACATCAAGTGAAATTTTAATGCCCCGTGAAGGTGGCCTCACCCAACCATCGAAACTTGTACATTTTGAAGAACCGGTTAAATCCGATGAGGAGCAGAATTATTTAGCCGAAGAAATCAGAAATGCCGATTTCAGGAAAGCTATTATACTTTCTGAAGTACTTCAACGTCCTTATAATTAACCAACTAAACCATAAATCAGGTCACAGTTATGTAAAAAGTGAAAATATTGTTTGGATAATATTTTTAAATATTGCTACTTTTACCCGCCTCATTATTAACTAATAATAACCTAACATAAAATTAACCCTATGCTGAAAAGAATTTACTTATTAACAGCTGCTTTTATAATTGTTTCCGGAGTGTCCGCCTGGGCGCAAACCGGTTCAATTAAAGGTAAGGTACTGGATAAAAATTCCAAGGAGCCTTTGCCTTTCGCTAACGTCATTGTAGAAATCAATGGCAGTCAGGCCGGTGGCGCACAAACAGATTTTGATGGTAATTTTACAATCAAACCGTTGCAACCGGGAAAATACAACCTGAAAGCATCGTTTGTTGGTTACACAGGAGCCGAAGTTACCGGCGTACTGGTGTCGGCTGATAAAATCACTTTTCAGGATCTTGCGATGACCAAGGGTGCGGTCGATATTACCGCCGTAGAAGTAACCTCTTATAAAAATCCCATCATCGATAAAGGTAATCCATCAACCCAAACCACAGTTACACAGGAGGAAATTAA
>CAZPKJ010000236.1:0-3755 GCA_964587075.1 uncultured Flavobacteriaceae bacterium
GGATTGTGTTCAATTACGATTATAGTGTTTCCCTGTTTTAAAAGCGCATTGAAAGCATCCAGCAGTTTACGGATATCATGAAAATGGAGACCTGTGGTAGGTTCATCAAAAATGAAAAGAGTTGAAGAGGCACTTTGCCCTTTGCCGATGAACGAGGCCAGTTTTATGCGCTGTGCCTCACCACCGCTCAGCGTGCTCGATGATTGTCCCAGGCACACATAACCCAGCCCCACATCAGCCAGTGGCTGCAACTTGTTCGCTATTTTATCGAGCTGCGACGAATACCGGGTTTTGACCGGGTTACTGAAAAACATGATGGCGTCATCAACTGTCATTTGCAGAATATCATCAATATTTTTGCCCTGGAACTCTACCGCCAGCACATCCTCCTTAAAACGTTTTCCTTTACAGGAGTCGCACTTCAAATGGATGTCGGCCATGAACTGCATTTCAATCGTAACAAACCCCTCGCCCTGACACACGTCGCACCTTCCACCGTCGACGTTAAACGAAAAATGTGAGGGTTTCAGGTTCCGGTTCCGGGCATGGGGCATGTCGGCAAAAAGCGCCCTGATTTCGTCATAGGCTTTTACGTACGTTACCGGGTTCGAGCGCGACGAGCGGCCTATCGGGTTCTGGTCGACCATTTCGGTGTCGTTAATGGCGTTAAAACTGCCTCCAAGCCGATCGAAATTGCCGGTCTGCTCCCCGTATCCGCCCATTATTTTTTTCAATGCGGGATAGAGGATCTTTTTTACCAGGGATGTCTTTCCCGAACCGCTTACCCCGGTAACCACGGTTAACACACCAAGCGGAAATTTTACGTGCAGGTTCTTCAGGTTGTTTTCGCGGGCTCCTGTCACTTCAATATACTGTTTCCAGCGGCGCCTTCGTTCGGGTACGGCAATCTCCATTTGACCTGTGAGATATTGTGCTGTAAGGGTTTTTGATTTTTTCAGGTCGGTGAAAGGGCCCTGAAATACCAGTTCACCACCATGACTCCCGGCCATTGGACCAATGTCGATGAGCTGGTCGGCCGACCGCATTATAGCCTCATCATGTTCAACCACAATAAGGGTATTACCCAGTTTTTGCAACGATTTCAGTACTTCAATCAATCGTTCGGTGTCGCGCGGATGCAATCCTATACTCGGCTCATCAAGGATGTACATGGAACCAACCAGGTTACTTCCCAGTGAGGTGGCCAGATTGATTCGCTGCGATTCACCTCCCGACAAGGTGTTCGACAGCCTGTTCAGTGTGAGGTAGCCCAAACCTACGTTAACCAGGTAGGTGAGCCGGTTTTTTATTTCGGTAAGGATGCGCCCGGCAATGGTTTGATCATGTTTATTCAGTTTTAAACCGCTAAAAAAGCCGAGGCTTTCCTTGACGGGCATGAGGACTATATCTGTTATCGATCTGTTTCCAACCTTTACAAAGTTAGCATCGTGCCTGAGCCGCGACCCCAGACATTCGGGACAGGTCGTTTTACCCCGGTATCTGGAGAGCATGACACGATATTGAATCTTATAGCTCTGCTCTTCGATATGTTTAAAAAAATCATCGAGCCCGCTAAAATGTTTGTTGCCTTTCCACAAAAGGGTACGGTGTGCCTGGCTGAGCTGGTAATATGGTTTATGAATAGGGAAATCGAATTTGTTCGCCGTTTTTATCAGGGCATCGTTCCAGGTTTTCATTTTATCGCCGCGCCAGCAAACTATGGCCGCGTCGTATACGGAAAGACTTTTATCGGGGATTACCAGGTCCTCGTCAATGCCTATGATGCTGCCAAAACCTTCACAACGTTTACATGCGCCAAATGGATTATTGAAACTGAACAGCAGCGTTGAAGGTTCTTCGAAGGTTATTCCATCAGCTTCAAAGCGGTTATTAAATCGGGTTTCATTGAATGAACCATCGGCTTTTCCGGCATGAACCACACAATCGCCGTGACCCTCAAAGAATGCAGTGGCGGCTGAATCGGCTATACGTGCGTTCGACTCGGCGGTAGCTTCACCCTCCATGGCAAAGCGGTCAATAAGTATATGATACCTGTTATCAAACGAATGATTATCCGTTTTGTCCTTACGCTTTTTCCCTTTGGCAGGGATTTCCGGTTCGCCGGCAAGAAGGTCCTCAATCTGGTGAACCTTGTTTTGTTCCATGACCCGGGTATATCCTTTTTGCATCAGGATAGAGAGCTCATCCCGCAAGGGTCTTCCATTCACAGGCACCAGCGGAGCAGTAATCATAACGCGGGTACCTGAGGGAAGGGTATGGCAATAATCGACCACATCCGATACGGTATTTTTTTTTACTTCAGCGCCACTAACCGGTGAGTAGGTTTTACCAATACGCGCAAATAATAATTTCAGGTAATCGTAAATCTCGGTAGATGTTCCTACAGTGGAGCGGGGATTCCGAACATTTACCTTTTGTTCGATAGCTATAGCCGGAGATATGCCATGAATATATTCCACTTCGGGCTTATCCATGCGTCCGATGAATTGCCTGGCATACGACGAAAGGCTTTCAACATATCGCCGCTGACCCTCGGCATACAAGGTGTCAAATGCCAGCGATGATTTTCCGGAACCCGACAAACCGGTTATTACAACAAAATGATTCCGGGGAATAGCCACATCAATTTTTTTAAGGTTATGCACGGCGGCACCCTTAATGATGATATGACTTTTAGGATTTGGCTCTGCAGCTGGTTTGAGGGGCACTTCGGAAGGTTGTCGAAAATAAAAACAGGTTGCAAAATTAGTGAAATATGAGCGATGGAAGGGCGAAGGGTTATACCGGAAACAAAAAAAGCCTCCGTAAGGGAGGCTCTGTATAATTTTGCAGATTGAAAAGCTTACATACGCTTTTCTTCAATTCTGGCTTTTTTACCCGAAATACCTCTGAGATAGAAGATCCTTGCACGGCGTACAACGCCACGCTTGTTCAGTTCAATGCGTGAAATTTTAGGACTTGACAACGGGAAGATCCTCTCTACGCCAACACCGTTCGAAACTTTACGTACAGTGAAAGTACGGGTAGATCCGGTGCCTTTACGCTGTAAAACCACACCCTGGAATAATTGCTCACGCTCCTTGTTACCCTCCTTGATGCGGTAAACAACCGTTACCGTATCACCGGCCTTGAAGTCGGGATATTCTTTTTTCTCAATGAGTGTGTCTTCGGCAAATTTTACTAAGTCCATGATTTATAAGTATTTACTGACTTCAATCCTATTTTAAAACAGAACTGCAATATTAAGGAATATTGTATTACACAAAGTATGAAGAGGTAAATATTTTTTACGCACGAAAATAAAACTTCAAAAAGTCAATCTATGTCAGACCGGGTCCCTTTATGACTTTTAACCCATAACCAGTTCTTTGCATAACCTCTTTCCACCCTCACTCACCCTCCATCATTCCGGGCCTTCGTTCCCGGGTGCGTTTCACCGACTGCTCATGGCGCCATTCACTGATGAGCCGTTCGTTTCCCGAAAGGAGCACATCCGGTACTTTCCATCCCATGTAATCGGCCGGGCGGGTATACACGGGAGGAGCCACCAGGTTATCCTGGAAAGAATCACTCAGGGCCGATGTTTCGTCATTTAAAACACCGGGCAACAGCCTGATCACCGAATCACATAAGACAGCCGCTGCCAGTTCACCGCCCGACAAAACATAGTTACCAACCGAAATTTCACGCGTTACCAGGTGTTCCCTGATTCGTTCATCAACACCTTTGTAATG
>CAZPKJ010000237.1:0-320 GCA_964587075.1 uncultured Flavobacteriaceae bacterium
GGACAGGACTACCGGTATTGAATGCGTATCCCATCTTTCGTGTGGCATCGTAATCGGCCCTGTTGTCAACCACTGCCCCAATATCCCAGTCGGCGTATATTCCGGCAAATAAATTATTGAGTGTATTTGTACCCTGGTTGGATATGATATACTCTACAATTACATACTTATTATCGGGAAATTGGCTCCAGGCATACGTATTCTGATCAACCTCAATATCCAGCATTGCAGCGCCCGCACCGTCATCATTAAAACGGCTGTCGAGGTCAAAATCACTATAAACCGGCGGGTCCAGCTGATGTACATTCAACATGGATACA
>CAZPKJ010000237.1:330-3746 GCA_964587075.1 uncultured Flavobacteriaceae bacterium
AATCGGTTGAAACTACTGATGTAGGTGAACCAAAAAGCTGGTCCGATACTTTAGCTGTGTCGGTACCAATCATCAATCCTCCCTCATACCAGAATGATGGTCCGTCGTTGTAAGTAAATCCGATTCCCTGGCTGTTAGTGGCATTGTAACCAATCCGGCTTTTGCTGGTAATGGTTGTTCCTACATCATTTACCAAAACATTGATATAATCAACATTTACAACCAGGTCAAAAATCTGCCAGTCGGTATATGAGCCATCGGCAAAATTCAGTGTGAATGTTACATTGGTATTGAAAGGTAAGGCAGGACCTATAATAACCCTGAAAGGGTTTAACGAATTCGAATAAGTAGCAAGTGTATTCATGAAACCCGGATTGATGGATCCGGTTAATACAGTTACACCCGGATTATTACATGTAATCGTAACCGTTAGATTATTTAATGGCTGCAGATAATTTTTTAAATCAACGATTATGTCGAGAGTATCGTTACTGCCAAATGCGTTATCATTATTATCGGTTATCGACTTATCTTCCATACGAACCGATTTGGGATTTTCGGTAAGCGCCCGTAACATGTTTAACCGTCCTTTGCCAAGTTTCTTTTCGTAGGTGGTATTGGCGGGTATCGAATAAATATCATCGGCCGTAGCCCTTAATTGTTCAGCAATTTGTCCGGGGGTATAAAATGCATACTGGGTTTTAATAAGTGCGGCAGCAGCAGCTACTATGGGAGCGGCGAATGAGGTTCCGGAGGAGAAAGAATAATTATCATCAAAAATGGTTGAATAAACTGCTTCTCCAGGTGCAGCTATATCTATAAATGCCCCATAACTGGAGTTGACCCATTTGGTATCGGATGAATTGGTTCCTGTAACGGATAATACGTTTTTGTATGACGCAGGATAAAAAGGTGCTTCGTTGTTTGAATTTCCGCATGCGCCAACCACCAGTGCATTTTGATTGAAAGTGGCATAATCTACAATATCCTGTCCCAGCTGACTGCTTGCAAAACTTCCCCACGAACAATTTATTACATGGCAACCATGATCGGCGGCATAAACAATACCCTCATAGGCGGCAGTAAGCTGGCCGTTATTGGAAATCTTCACGGGAAGATATCGCACTTTAAAACCAGGTCCGGCAATTCCCGCTCCATTATCAGTAACAGCCCCGGCGAGGCCACTCACAAACGAACCATGCACTATGTCAATACTTGGGTCATTATCATTTTGTCCAACATCCCAACCCATGAAATTATCAATATAGCCATCGTTATCATCGTCAATTCCATTAATAGGGTCGTTGTAATTATATCTGATGCCGGCAGCTAAATCAGGATGATCAAGATCGGTTCCGGTATCGGTTACTCCAACAACCAGATTACTATCGCCCTGACTAATGTCCCAGGCATCATAAGCCCTGATGAGCCCCAGGTAATACTGCGAAGCGGTGTCGGGATCATTAGGATTATAAAGCAATTGCATTTTGTAATCGGGTTCGGCATACTCAACCAAGCCTGTAGCCAGTATGATATTTATTGCTTTTTCAACAGGTATAGAAGGATTAAAATTCACGTCATAAACACCCGATAAATCAACTAATTTTTCACCTCTTTCGTTAACCATTGATTCAGGCGATTTGTGTAAAGGGAATTTTTTCTTTACGGATGCCGATGGTATTTTACTTAATGCAGCCTGCAACCCGATAACATCAATGTGATTTAGGCGACATTGTTGTTCGAATCCCGGCTTAACTTTCATGATGAGTTTTCCGCTCACAAAATCTTTGGAGGTGATATGCGACGGCATTTGGAATTGTTGAGCAGTGCAGTCAAACTTCAACAGAAGTAAAATCACAGGAACGAGAATGGCTGTAAGTATTGATTTCATAAACGATGATTTATATGTAAAGATAACCAAGGCGGATGATATCAAAACAACTCAACGGCGAATAGAGTTTGAAAATTATCTATAAATCTGAACTACAGGGCTTTCGCCAGATTTAACCATACCCCTGTACATGCCATCGCAATTAAAGGTCATGCAAACTTCCCCATTGGCATCCACGGCAATCAAGCCACCCTCTCCGCCTATCCGGACCAGTTTAGTAAGTACTACCTCCTCACATGCCTGAACAAGTGAAAGTCCTTTATACATCATCAGGCAGGCAACATCATAAGCTACCACCGAGCGTAAGAAAAACTCCCCATGACCGGTACAGGATACGGCGCAGGAGTTATTTGAGGCATAGGTACCCGAACCTATTACCGGCGTGTCGCCAATTCTGTTAAACTTCTTGTTTGTCATGCCACCTGTAGAGGTAGCCGCAGCCAGGTTACCCATCTCATCGCGGGCAACAGCGCCAACCGTTCCAAATTTTTTATCGCCGGAATGATCGAGCATCGTTTGATCGGAATCTTTCACCGAAAGCCATTGACGGTGCCGGAATTCATCAAAAAAGTAGGAATCATCGCGTAACTCAACCCTCATTAACTGAGCAAATTCAAAAGCTCCATTCCCCGAAAGCATCACATGATTGGTTTGTTCCATCACCAGCCGGGCAAGTAAAACCGGATTTTTAACTCCTGAAACACCACAGACTGCACCTGCTTCACGATTTGTACCATCCATTACAGCAGCGTCCATTTCATGTTTGCCATCATGGGTAAAAACCGAACCTTTCCCGGCATTAAACAATGGATTGTCTTCAAGACATTCAACAGCCGAGCAAACGGCATCCATTGCAGTTCCACCGCCTCTTAAAACATCCTCACCCGATAATAGCGCCAAACGCAATCCCTCATGGTAGCGTTGTTCTTTTTGTGGTGTCATTTCCGACTTTAATATCGTTCCGGCACCACCATGAATTGCTAGAGTATATGACATGATAATTAAATGATAAATGATGAATTTTTAATTACTTCAACAATCGCAGAGCTACCCTAAGCCGCAGACGTGTGACATCAGTTAGCTGAAGGCAATATTCAATCACCCTGTGGTGTATAGTCGTTAATTTAATGACCCAATGACCTAATCTCTTCTTCACTATTAACCCTTGCTTTATTCTCAATCAACCATACTCCACCTTACACCAAACTTAATACTTCTTCCAGGCAACGGATAATGGTAGGCACCGTAGTATAAGCGTTCACCAACACCCGCATTGAGATGTTCTACACGAATAAAGAGATCGGCTGTTTTAATTTTTAGCGAAGTAAAAACACTTAACGTTGGATAATTTCCAAATTCCTTTTCCTCCTGGATATAAAAGATGCCGGTAGCCGGCATAAAACCATATCCGTAATAAGAAGAATGATAGTGAATGTCGGCACCGGCTTTGAAGCCCAGGGCATTCTTAAAAAAAACATTTCTGTAATAAACGGAAACAAATCCCGAAAAGAGAGGCAAGTTGATT
>CAZPKJ010000238.1:0-3738 GCA_964587075.1 uncultured Flavobacteriaceae bacterium
TTTCAACGTCAACATACCCGGTAAGAGTGACCAATGCATCTTTTTTGTGGGTGAAAACTCCAATATATATTCAGGTTTTCAATGATCCCGGTTACTCTTTGATAATCTTCCGGGTTGATGTACCGAGTTGGTCGGATATCAAATTCAGGAAATAGAAGCCACCTGAAATATTATTCAGATTCACAATAACTTTATCACTTCCATAATTAGCAGGAATTATCCTTTCCAGGATTAATTTTCCTGAAATATCGCAGAGCTGAAGTTTTATATTGCCGTCATGAAGTAACGGTGACTCTACCTGTAAAATATCTTTGGCAGGATTAGGATAAACATTCCAGTTAGCGAGACTTGCCGGATAATCATCCACCGATGTTGTGCCATCGTTGTAAGTAAATTTTAAAAGCCAGTAATCCATCCAACCTTTGCTGGGAGCATTTTTTACTGCTGATGACCCGGTATCGGAATATCCAAAAGCCATGAAAGTGGTGTCACTTAAGTTGATTACTGAGGCATTGAATTCATTGCCGCTGCCACCAAATCGTTTATCGAATAATTTTGTACCTGAATTATCAATTTGCAATAACCAGTAATCACTTCCGCCATATGTAGGTTGTGAAACATCCAGCGTGTTAATGCTGTTACTATATCCGGCCAGCCAATAAGAACCGGCATTGCCGTTTACCGCCCATGTGCCAAATGAACCGGCTGTTCCTCCAAAGCGTTTATCCCATATTTTATTTCCCTGTGCATCGGTTTTCACTGCCCAGTAATCCTGCAATCCCTTAGGTGCCTGGCTTACATCTCCCCCTTGCGGGGATACCGTAAATCCGCAAAGCAAATAGCCGTTATCATTGGTACGGATAGCATGGTTACACTGGTCTGGTCCAATCCCGCCAAAACGCTTATCCCAAACTTTATTTCCCTGATTATCTACTTTAATCATCCAAAAATCAAGATTACCCTGTCCGGGTTCCGATACATCACCACTAACATCACTGTTCGTACTTCCGGCAAGCAGGAAGCCCCCCTGGTCATCAGCAATAACTGAAGCTAAAAATTCACCACTGGTTCCTCCATAAACATAATCACCGGTGATGTTACCAGACATATCCAGTTTAACGGCCCACAAATCATTGCTGATTGAATAATTAGGAACCGTTTTATCGTAACCTACCGGTGAGTTGGATTCTCCGCAAACCAGAATCTCCCCGGTTGAAAGAATAGCCAGTTTGGTGTAGTCATCATAATTATCCCCGCCCAGGGTTTTTTCCCATAGAATAACACCGTTAGAGTCAAGTAACGCAATCCAGTAGTCGGCTGAAATCAACGGAACCGTATCCCTGTTGGCTTCGGTTTTCTCACACGCGATGTCACTTGTGGAGTAACAGCCGAACAGCATTTGCTTAAGGGGATTGTTTAAAAGTACCAGTTGCGGACTGCGTTCATCACTTTCGCCACCGTAATTTTTTTGCCATAAAATGTTTCCGTTGATATCACATTTGATTAACCAAATATCAGAATGGTCGGGCTGTGAGTTGCACAACGGAACGGTTTTGTCGCCGTCAATATTGGTTTCGGAATCACCAATTAAAAAGTAACTGGAATTATCGTTTTTAATTACAGAACAGTTCCAGTCTCTCGAACTTCCCCCGTATGTTTTGTCCCAGATGAAGTTGTAATTTTGAGCAGTTAACGAATAAAGAACAGAAAATAGAAAGAATAATGTAATCGTTGCTTTTTTGATCATGATACTATTTAGGAAGTGGTAATGATTATTGAAGAAAGAGTTGATTATTTGAGGGTAAACAATTTGCCGGAATAAGAAGAATGATTCATGGATGAGCGGGCGCTTATCATAAACATTCCAACGCTTGTTTCCTGGATGAACTGATTTATTTTTCGTGTAATTTCTCCGGCATTGCCGTTAAATGTGGTTAAAAGCCTTCCGGCTAAATCATGTATTTTTATGTCGTAAGGTCCTTTATTTTTTTCCTGGTTCAGTTCCTGCGCGTTTAACCAGGCTATGAAAGAATTGTGCTGTAAAGAAGTTTTTAAACCATTGATACTGGCTAAATGAGGAATAGATTTACTGAAAGCTTCAAAAAGGGTATTGTCAATGTATGAGAACATGATTTTTGATGATTTAGTCCCGGCAATACTTACATGGGTCATGGATGCATTGTTAACAAGACCTTCCGGCACAATCAGGAAATTGGATCCCATGATCACCTCACTTCGCTTGTCGCCTGCTATAGCTACCGGATATTTGCCTATGTAGGCTCCGGGAGCCGACAATAACCCCCACATGTTATCGAGGTTCCAGGTAACCCAGACAGTATTATCAATATTATCATAGGCAACAACCGGACGGGTATTGGGTACCTGCGTCAGATTGTATGGAGAATATCCTGTACTGCCATCATTGTAAATTGTAGTTACAAAAGTGGGAGAACAACATTTATTGGCATTGAAACTTTTTATATACCATGTGCTCGAACCGTCTGTATCTTCCACTACTACGGTAAAGTCATCACTTTCACCGGTAGCTGAAATCGGACATGCTATTCTCGGGTTTCTGTAACTTAAATCCGGTGCTGGCGACCGGTAAGCCTGAGTTGGAGTGATGCTGCCAGCAAGTAAATCGTTCAGTTTGTAAAAATCAACAATAATGTAACCTGCAGGATTTCTGTAAACAACATCTATCTGGCGAAAACTGGTAGAAGTGTTTCGGTAATAACACACATCCGGTTCCGATCCCGGCTCAAGGTTAAGCACGGCTCCTCCAAGACTAAGTTGAGGTAATTGTGCAACGGGACTTTGCCCAAATGCCATTCGGATGTTTGCACCCGGTTCATCCCAAACAATGGCAAAATTTCCATTATCCTCCGAATCGATGTTGATGGTTTTATTGTACTGACCGGCTGCCAGTGAAACCGGTGTTAACGCATTAAACGATTGCTGTCCAGCCACCCAGTTAAATGTTTGCCACATAAACTCACCGGATCCCGGATCATAGTATACCACCAGGGCATAAACTAAACCGGATCCGTTTTTTACCAGGCATACATCAGGGTCCAGTATCTGCGCGCCCTGCCCGATAAAGGTAAAACCGGTCGAACCGCCTACTTTCCAACCCAAAAGTGCATTGTTGCCGTTGGGATCGTCACATACCATTACTTCGTAAGTAGTTCCACCAACATCCTGGATATCATTCCCCGTATTTTGCGTTAATAAAGGAGCCATTCCGTAACCATAGGAGGGAACTGTAGCATCTTTGAATTGTGCTAAGACTATAATGGGGAAGCTTAACAAAAGATAACCTGATAGCATGGCTACCAGGCCTGTGATATTTTTCATCTATATAAAACTTATTGCTTAATTTGAGTTCTGGTCAATATGTGAATCAAGTGTGTTTTGAAACACCCAAGTTAAGGCAATTTTGCGAATCCGCTTTTTTTTTTTTTCTGCATTTGACATTCCTGACAACCATGTTTTTGACATTTACTTTGAAAATGAACACTTTAAATTTTATATAAGTTGATAAAAAAAGGGCTGCCCGTTGAGGACAGCCCTTTTAAATTTAAAGTAATCCGGCGTTATTCAACCGCCACTTTGGTCACGGAGATTTTACCCTGGTTGTCTTTTACATACAACATGTACAATCCCTTGTTGGCAAAGCTCAGGTCAAGTTCGCTGCGGTTCAGTCCCGAAACGGCCTTCATATCCTGCACCAATACT
>CAZPKJ010000239.1:0-3619 GCA_964587075.1 uncultured Flavobacteriaceae bacterium
TTGGTCGAAAGATAAGATTAAGGCATAATTATGGGTAAACAGATTCTCCTGAAAAATATTCATGTTCCCGGCATAAGAGGGTTGCAGGCTTATCGTGAAAACGGTGGTTATGCCTCACTCGAAAAAGTGCTCAAAACGATGAAACCTGATGAAGTTACCGAAGAGGTAAAAAAGTCGGGCTTGCGCGGAAGGGGAGGAGCCGGGTTTCCAACCGGTTTAAAATGGAGTTTCCTCGCTAAACCCGAAGGGGTTCCGCGTTACCTTGTTTGTAACGCCGATGAGAGTGAACCGGGTACTTTTAAGGACAGGTACCTTATGGAACATTTGCCGCATGCGTTGATAGAAGGTATGATTGTATCGAGTTTCGCGCTGGGTGCCCGTACCTCATACATTTATATCCGCGGCGAAATGCTTTATGTTTATCATATACTCGAAGAAGCAATTGCCGAAGCGTATGAAGCAGGCTTGCTGGGTGAGAACATATCAGGCAGCGGTTATTCACTCGACCTCTATGTACATCCCGGTGCCGGTGCCTATATATGTGGCGAAGAAACCGCGCTCATCGAGTCGCTTGAAGGGAAACGGGGTAACCCCAGGATCAAACCGCCATTCCCCGCCGTTAAAGGTGTTTGGGGATGCCCCACAGTTGTAAATAATGTTGAAACCATTGCCGCAGTTCCACACATAATAAACATGGGTGGCGATGCTTATGCCGCAATAGGAATTGGAAAGAGTACCGGTACCAAACTGATTTCGGCCTGCGGACATATTAACAGGCCGGGAGTATATGAAATTGAACTTGGATTGCCTGTTGAGGAATTCATTTATTCCGACGAATATTGCGGAGGCATTAAAAACGGAAAGCAACTCAAAGCTGTAGTTGCCGGAGGATCATCGGTTCCTGTATTGCCGGCCGGTTTAATTCTTAAAACGGCCGCAGGTGAACCGCGGTTGATGAGCTACGAATCTCTTTCCGACGGAGGATTCATCACCGGTACCATGCTTGGCTCAGGCGGATTTATTGTGATGGATGAAGATACCAGTATTGTAAAAAACCTTTGGAACTTTACCCGATTCTACCACCACGAAAGCTGCGGTCAATGTAGCCCATGTCGTGAAGGTACAGGCTGGATGGAGAAAATTCTTCATAAGTTCCTCGATGGTCATGCCACTATCGGCGACATTGACCTGCTCTGGGATATTCAAAGTAAGATTGAAGGCAAAACCATTTGTCCGTTGGGTGAAGCGGCCGCGTGGCCCGTTGCTGCTGCCATCCGCCACTTCCGTGATGAATTTGAAGATTATGTCAGAAATCCTGAAAAGATAAAAGATATTCGCCATTATTACCGGATTAATAATTTGCAGCCGGTAAGCTGATGAATTACCCGCAACCGCAATTTTAGCATAACTGAAATGCCAAAAGTAACTATTGATAATATTGAGATTGAAGTACCCGAAGGTACCACCATCCTTGAAGCTGCACGTAAAATTGGTGGCGATGTGGTTCCTCCGGCCATGTGTTACTATTCAACTCTGGATACAAGCGGCGGTTATTGCCGGACCTGTATTGTTAAAGTAACCAAGGGCTCTGAAAAAGATCCCAGGCCAATGCCGAAACCGGTTGCCTCGTGCCGCACCCCCGTAATGGATGGTATGGTAGTTGAAAATAAAACTTCACCCGACCTGCTGGAAGCCCGAAAAGGAGTAGTTGAGTTTCTTTTAATAAACCATCCGCTCGATTGCCCTATTTGTGACCAGGCAGGCGAATGCGATCTGCAGAACCTGAGTTATGAGCATGGATTATCGAAATCGCGCTATGAGTTTAAACGGCGTGAGTTTCAGAAAATTGATATTGGCGACAAGATAAAACTACACATGACACGATGCATTCTCTGTTATCGTTGTGTAAAAGTGGCCGACCAGCTTTGCGATGGCAGGGTGCATGGCGTGATAAACCGTGGCGATGTATCTGAAATCAGTACCTACATTAAAAATTCTGTCGGCCACGATTTTTCCGGTAATATGATCGATGTTTGTCCGGTTGGGGCACTCACCGACCGAACCTTCCGGTTCAAAAGCAGGGTATGGTTTACCAAACCGCTCGATGCGCACCGCGACTGTAAAAAATGTAAAGGGAAAGTGGCATTGTGGGTAAGCGGAAAAGAAGTGCTGCGGGTTACGGGAAGGAAAGATGCCTACGGGGAGGTAGAATCATGGATTTGCAATGAGTGCCGTTTTGATAAAAAACAACTCAGCGACTGGAAAGTGGAAGGGCCACGCGACATCAGCCGGCAATCAGTGATCGCGCAAAATCACTATACCAGCCTTCAGCAACTAAAAATTGATGTCTCCATGCAAAAGGATATAGCCGAAAAAGCGCATCAGAACAACAATCCAAAACAACTTCAGTAGAAATGGAGACAGCCGAACTGATTTTCAAAATAATTTTTGTGATAGCCGTGTTCCTGGTTTCATTGCTTATTGCCATGTATTCCACCTATGCCGAACGAAAGGTTGCGGCGTTTTTCCAGGATCGTATCGGACCAAACCGGGCAGGACCATTCGGGCTCCTGCAACCACTTGCTGATGGTGTTAAAATGTTTATGAAAGAGGAAATCATTCCAGCTGCTGCTGATAAAACACTTTTTATCATAGGACCTTCAGTAGCCATGTTAACGGCATGTATGGCCGGTGTGGTTATCCCCTGGGGAACTTCACTTATCATTGACGGAAAAGAATACCTCATGCAAATTACCGATGTGAATATTGGGATTCTGTACGTTTTTGGTGTGGTTTCAATAGGTGTTTATGGCATTATGATTGGCGGATGGGCATCGAACAACAAATTTTCGCTGCTTGGTGCGCTGAGGGCATCATCACAAATGATAAGTTATGAACTGGCCATGGGTATGTCGATAGTTGCCCTGGTTATGACTACCGGTACCCTGAGCATTAAAGAGATTGTAGAGGGCCAGCCCGGGGCTCACTGGAATGTATTTATTCAGCCACTCGGTTTTTTGCTCTTTATTATTTGTGCTTTCGCCGAAACTAACCGCACTCCGTTCGACCTCCCCGAATGCGAAACCGAACTTGTGGGCGGGTATCATACCGAATATTCCAGTATGAAGCTTGGATTTTACCTGTTTGCCGAATATATTAACATGTTTATTTCATCGGCGATTATTGTATGTCTCTATTTTGGCGGATACAACTTCCCGTTTATTAATGGTTTAGGATTGTCGCACAACGCTGCCGCGCTCATTGGCACCGGAATTTTCTTTATGAAGATATTTTTCTTTATATTTCTGTTCATGTGGGTGCGCTTGACTATACCGAGATTCCGGTATGATCAGCTCATGCATATGGGTTGGCAGATATTGCTTCCCTTCGCTGTGCTGAATATTGTTCTGACTGCCGTGTTTATGCTATGGAGAAATAATGCCTGGAGTATTTCATTTGGTTTATAAAAGAAATTAAAAATGCAATTAACAAACAGATCCAAAGTAGTTGTCAATAAGAAGATGACCTTATCCGAAAGGTTATACTTTCCGGCAATTATTGGTGGGCTCTTTATAACTTTTTCACACTTCTTTAAAAAGAAAACAACTATTAAATATCC
>CAZPKJ010000240.1:0-3603 GCA_964587075.1 uncultured Flavobacteriaceae bacterium
TTGATGGTACATTGAGTGTAATCTTAACCGGCATGGTTTCCCTTCCGGGGATGAAAAAGCAGCAATGAACAGGGTTCACGTACAGCTGGGCATGATCCAGGTAACATCCGCCGGCATCGGGTTGTACCGCGTAATATTCATAGTTTACCTCAATATTTCCTGATTTCAGTGGATGGATTCGCCAAAGGTCCTTATTCACTTTTTCAAACCGGATGTTGTTGCCTCCGGGATCAGAAACCTTAAAACCCCTGATATTTTTAGCAAAATTACCCAACTCATACCTTCCCGGCCTCCAGGCGGGCAACTGTAATTCAAATGGTGTTCCGGCGGTGCAGTCCTCTATCACCAACCTGACAGGTATGAACCTTTCGAAAGGACTGGACAATCCAAAATAATAATGCATATCTATTTGTTTAACAATTTATTATATGTGTTAATAGGGGTTTTTTCGAAAGCAGGATTATCGTTATCTTCGCACCACGAATTTAAAGATTATAGATGATGAACTACGATGTAATGGTAATAGGCAGTGGTCCCGGTGGTTATGTTGCAGCCATAAGAGCTTCGCAGCTGGGATTGAAAACCGCTGTGGTTGAAAAGGAAAACCTGGGAGGTGTTTGCCTTAACTGGGGCTGCATCCCTACCAAGGCCTTGTTAAAAAGCGCGCAGGTTTTTGAATATGTTAAACATGCCGGTGATTACGGAATAAACATAAATGAGGGCACTGCCGATTTTGGAAAAGTTATTGAACGCAGCCGCGGCGTTGCCGATGGCATGAGTAAAGGTGTTCAGTTTTTAATGAAGAAAAACAAGATTGATGTCATTAACGGAACCGGCAAGGTGCTTTCTTCTAAAAAAGTCCAGGTTAAGTCTGCCGGCGGAACAGAGCAAACTTACGAAGCGCAGCATATCATTCTGGCTACCGGTGCACGATCACGCGAACTGCCAAATCTGAAACAGGATGGGAAGAAAATATTCGGGTACCGCGAAGCCATGACGCTTCCAAAAATGCCAGCATCCATGGTTGTTGTAGGATCGGGAGCTATTGGTGTTGAGTTCGCGTACTTTTATCATACCATGGGTACTAAAGTGACTGTTGTTGAATTCATGCCCAACATTGTACCTGTTGAAGATGAAGATGTGTCGAAACAACTTGCACGCTCTTTCAAAAAGTCGGGTATCGAAATTATGACCGATTCAACCGTAGAATCGGTTGATACCTCCGGGAAGCTGTGTAAAGTGAGCATTAAAAACAAAAAAGGTGAACTCGTTTCAGTCGAAGCAGAGGTGGTTCTTTCAGCCGTTGGCATTACTCCCAATATTGAAGGGCTTGGCCTCGAAGATGCAGGCGTTATCACCGACAAAGGCCGCGTGGTAGTTAACGATTTTTATCAAACTAACATTCCGGGCATATATGCTATTGGGGACATTGTTAAAGGGCAGGCCCTGGCGCATGTTGCCTCCGCCGAAGGAATCATATGCGTTGAAAAAATCGCAGGACACCATCCCGAACCACTCGATTACAATAATATTCCGGGCTGTACCTATTGTTCACCCGAAGTGGCTTCGGTTGGGTTGACTGAAAAAGCTGCCAGAGAAGCTGGATATGAAATTAAGGTAGGTAAGTTTCCTTTCTCAGCATCCGGCAAGGCGAGTGCTGCCGGCGCAAAGGATGGATTTGTTAAAGTTATATTCGACGCCAAATACGGAGAGTTTTTAGGTGCCCATATGATTGGTATGAATGTAACGGAGATGATTGCAGAGGTGGTAGTTGCCCGTAAACTCGAAACCACCGGTCATGAGATTATAAAATCAGTCCATCCCCACCCTACCATGTCGGAAGCCATTATGGAAGCCGCCGCAGCAGCGTATGGCGAGGTGATACATATGTAACCGGAAAGATATTTAAAAGAACTGCTCCTGTATCAGGCTTCAACCGGCACGTTTTTGCTGACCTTCAGCGACCCTACGAACTCATCAAAAAGATAACGTGAATCATCAGGTCCGGGAGCCGACTCGGGGTGATATTGTACCGAAAAAGCCTTTTTATTCTTTACACGGATGCCTTCCACCGAATTGTCGTTGAGATTGACATGAGTAATTTCAATGAGATCCGATTTTTCAACATCCTCACGGTTTATGGCAAACCCATGATTTTGTGATGTAACTTCAGAGTGGCCGGTATTTTTGTTGATCACCGGATGGTTGATACCCCGGTGCCCGTTAAACATTTTATACGTCGAAATACCGCAAGCCTCGGCCAGCAACTGATGTCCCAGGCAAATTCCGAAAACAGGCTTATTGTTTGTCAGGATATCCTTAACAATCTGAACCACCTGGGGCATAACAGCGGGATCACCGGGGCCATTGGAGATCAGGTAACCATCGGGCTCCCACTCATTCATCTCCGCAAAGGAAGAATTATAAGGGAATACTTTTACGTAACAGTCGCGTTCGGATAAACAGCGAAGTGTATTGGTTTTTACCCCCTCATCGAGAACAG
The DNA here is from genome assembly GCA_964587075.1 of uncultured Flavobacteriaceae bacterium. Classification (GTDB taxonomy): domain Bacteria; phylum Bacteroidota; class Bacteroidia; order AKYH767-A; family OLB10; genus CAZPKJ01. The sequence continues at coordinate 2,504 of CAZPKJ010000240.1, forward strand.
CTACCTTGTAGGTTGCCTTTTCATTACCAAAAAAGTAGGGCGATTTGGTTGAAACAGTGGATGAAAGTTCAAGCCCTTCCATGCTCGGGACCTTACTTAGTATAGCCTTTAACTTTTCAATATCCGGCTCATCGGAACTAATTACAGCGTTCATCACCCCTTTATTCCGGATGTGGCGCACCAGGGCCCTGGTATCGATATCGGAAATGGCCACCATATTTTGTTCAATAAAATAATCGTTCAGCGATATATCAGCCTGCTTTCGCGAAAAATGGCCACTGAAATTCCTGCAAATGAGCCCGGCAATTTTGATTGACGTCGATTCCGATTCATCGTATTTGATGCCATAATTCCCAATGTGAACATTGGTTGCGATCAGTAGTTGTCCCTTATAAGATGGGTCGGTAAAAACTTCCTGGTAGCCGGTCATGCCGGTGTTAAAGCAAATTTCGCCGGTTGCGGTGCCAACCTTTCCGGCCGACTTGCCATAAAACACGGTTCCGTCTTCGAGCAGTAATATCGCGGGGGATTTTGGGGTATATTTCATGAATGTAAGTTACAATGATGAGGATGCTTTAGCCTGAATTGCCGGATTACCCTGCAAAATAACATAAAAAAAGGATAAAGCGGGTAGCCTTATCCTTTCAGAAGTTATCTTGTCCTGTTCATGAATTATTCAGTAGTTTCTCCGTCCTTTTCAGCTGATGGTTCTTCGGCTTTCTTTGAGGCCGTTTTCCTGGATGTTTTTGCAGGGGTGTCGCCGGTTTTCTTAGTTCGTCCGCGACGGGTTGTTTTGGCTTTCTTCGGAGCAGCGGCTTCCTTAACCATCAGTTCATTATAGTCAACCAGTTCCATCATACACATTTCGGCCGCGTCGCCCAAACGGTTACCGGTACGGATGATACGTGTATATCCACCCGGACGATCGCCGATTTTAGCTGCAACATCACGAAACAATTCCGCTACCGCTTCCTTATCCTGCAATACACTGAAGACGGTACGGCGTGCATGGGTTGAGTCGCTCTTTGATTTTGTAATGAGAGGTTCAACAAACTTGCGCAACGCCTTGGCTTTTGCAATGGTTGTATTGATTCTTTTAT
>CAZPKJ010000241.1:0-3581 GCA_964587075.1 uncultured Flavobacteriaceae bacterium
TAGAGGAATTTATTTTTTCCTGTTCGGCGGGAATGGCTTCGGTTTGTTCCACCAGCTCCGTGGCGAACTGCATCGCGCACATGGCTATAAAATCAAACTTGTCGCTTCCGGCATATTGCTGTTCAAACTCCTTGATGCGGTCATTAACCATTTTTGCTGCCTTACGGACCCGCTCCTCGTCGTTGCGCTTAATCTTAAGCGGGTAAACCCGATTGGCGATGGTAACTTTTATTGATAGTTCGTCCATAAGTTCAACGATTGATCAAAGCGAGGCATTTATCGATTTCACGGATATACTCGTTAATCTTTAATTTGATGTCCCTGGTATTCTGATCGGAACCCGAAACAGCTCCTGCCAGCTTGATCATTTTATTTTTATCCTCCAAATCAGCTATTTGCCGATGGCACCGGTTGATCTCTTCGGTCAACTGGTTTTGAATGAGTTTTAACCTTTTATTCTCATCCAGAAGTTGTTCATGCAAATTTACTAATTTTTCGACCTTATTGCCGAGTTGTTTTAACGGGTTGTGGTTATCAGCCATGCTGAACAATTTTTGGTGATATCCGCAAAGTTAGTTAATCCATAAATGTAGTTGCATCTTTGTATCATTCACAAACGTCAGATAACGAATTTTGAACAGTATGAATCACCGCTCATGGCACGCTAAAACCCTTTATACCATTGCATTTTCGACTATCATGCACCTTTCGCTGATAGCTTTTCCACAAAGTGGTTCCGCCCAGCCTGTCGGCAGTGGAACCACCTACTTTCCGGTTCTTGAACACCCGCACAGTATATCAGGGAACTTTGGCGAATTCCGCAACAACCATTTCCATGCGGGTATCGATTATAAAACCGGTGAAAAAGAGGGCAAACCGGTATTTGCCGCTGCCGCGGGATATGTTTCAAGAATCAAAGTGAGTAGTACAGGTTATGGCAAAGCGCTGTATATCAATCACCCCGACGGCACAACAACGGTGTATGCGCACCTAAGGGCCTTTTATCCCGCCATAGCGGTCCTCATCGATTCTCTTCAAAATAGCCGGCAACAGTTTGAAGTGGAGCACTTTCCCGGACCAAATGAAATTCTGATTACCGGAAATCAGATTATCGGGTATTCAGGTAATACCGGTGGATCTACAGGCCCCCATCTTCATTTCGAAACCCGTAACACCATCACTGAAAAACCGTTTGACCCTGTCCTCAAAGGGTATACCTATGCCGATTCCATAGCGCCGGTTCTTGAAACCATCGTGGTTTTTCATCCCGGACACGGCGGCACCTTACAGGGAAGTATGAAGTATTTTATTCCCGTTTCTGCTTCTAACCCCGAGGGCCTCCCCAATATTGCTGTAACCGGGAAATCGGTATTCATCGGTTTTGAAGGCTACGATCTGGCCGGGACCGAACCAAATAAACTGGGTATCCAGCGTGGTTCGCTTTTCGCAGGCGACTCGCTGATATTCCGGTGGGACTTCGGCGATTTTACTTTTAGTGAATCGAAGCACGTTAACGCGGTAACTGATTTTGCTTTTAATGCCGAAACAGGACGCGTTATAACACTTTGCCGGAAATTGCCCGGAAATCCGCTCCCGTTTTGGGGCGACAAGCCTGGCGTCATTCATCTCAAAAAAAATGAGAAAATCCGTTGCAGGTTAATCCTTGAAGATGTGGCAGGCAATCGGACCGAAACCGGCTTTACACTGGTGAATGACCCTCTTTTTCCTTTACCGCCAAGGCCAGAAGGGCAACCGGTACCAATGGACAGGGAGTTAAAAGTTACAACGGCCGACTACAAACTGTTTATTGAAAAAAACACCTTTTATGAGGATTTGCATCTCGAACACCGCTCATTCGCAATGGATAACGACATAGTAATTTCGAAAGCTATACAGGTTGGCAATAGTAAAACAGCCATGCGAAAGCCCATGCAACTTGCTGTCAGGGTAGATACTCCTCATGATCTTCTTAACAGCAAACTTGTTATTGCCGAAATGGACACGTCAGGGAACTTTAAAAGTGCCGGGGGCGCTTTCGCGGATGGGTGGGTAAGTACTGCTATTTATTCAACAGGCACATTTTGTGTGGTTGCCGATACCGTAGCACCTGAGGCCGGGCCCGGCTTTGGCAGGATGGATGATCATACCGGGAAACAATCGCTTGTTATACCGGTTATGGATATCCTTTCGGGGATCAGCGAATATAGCTGCATGCTTAATGACCAATGGGTTTGCGCCGAATATAATGCGTCGCGCGGCGAAATAGTAGTGTTACCACATTGGCTCGAAAAAGTGGCAGGCGAATTGCGGGTTAAACTAACGCTAACCGATCGCAGAAATAACCGTTCGGTACATGAATTTGTAATAAACGAACTGCGATAAGCCTGTCGTGAATGCATTACCTGCCCCGGTTTCACCATAACTTCATCATCCGAATTGTTAATTTTGCCTCATCACACCAATAATTTATACATTATGAATTTATTTCGTTTGTTTGTTGCCTGTATTTTCTTATCGCTGGTAACGGTTACATCTTTTGCACAAAAGCCGGGATACCAGATTAAGGTTAAAGTGCACGGCATACAGGATTCACTTATTTATCTGGCTAATTATTTTGGCGACAAACAATACCTGCGCGATTCTGCCAATGCTGATGCTGCAGGAAACGTCATTTTTAAAGGTAGTGAACCACTTAAAGGCGGAATTTATATGGTAGTTATGCCGGGGCAAAAGTACTTTGAAATCATAGTCGACAAGGAACAGCACTTTACCGTTGAAACCTCAGCAGGCGATTATGTAAAGGATATGAAAATTACCGGGTCGCAGGACAATATTTTATTTTACGATTACCTGAAATTTATTGCTGAACGATCGAAGGAAATTGAACCATTGCGTAACAAATATGAAGCGGTCAAAGACGATCCTGTACAGGCAGCCGGATTGCGGAACATGATGAGCGCCATCGACAGTTCAGTTATGAAATACCGGGCCGATTTACAGGCATCGCATCCCGAGTTTCTTTTATCGAAGGTGCTTCGTGCCACCGATGAGGTTAAGATTCCCGATTTTCCTCCCAATCCCGATGGCTCACGTGATTCCATTTCACAGTTTCATTATTACAAATCTCATTTTTTCGACAATATCGATCTCACTGACGACCGGCTCCTGTATACTCCGGTTTTTCATCCCAAGCTGGAACAGTATTTTAAAAATCTCACTTTACAAATTCCCGATTCGGTAAATAAAGCAGCCGACCACATCATAAGCCGGTTAAAGCCCGGTTCGGAGTTGTTAAAGTATGTGGTTTGGTGGATTACCAACAAGTATGAAACTTCAAACATCATGGGTATGGATGCGGTATTTGTGCATATGGCTGAAAATTATTACACCAAAGAAAAGGCGTTCTGGGTGGATGATACGCAGCTTTATAAAATTCAGGACCGCGCCAAAACGTTAAAACCTATCCTGATTGGAAAAAAGGTTAAAAACCTGGTACTTAAAGATACTTCGGGAATCGCACGTTCGCTTTATGACATAAAGGCTAACTACACCATTTTATATTTCTGGGATCCTGACTGCGG
>CAZPKJ010000242.1:0-3491 GCA_964587075.1 uncultured Flavobacteriaceae bacterium
AAAAAAGCCTAAATAAACATTTTTTTTTTTCTGGTATCCTGACGGGGGGCACTCAAAAAAAACGACTCCAAAGCTGAAAGAATTATATGACAAAGTAAAGAGCAAAGGCGTACAGGTATACGCGGTTTGCACCGAAGTGGAAATTGACAAGTGGAAAAAGTTTATTCACGAACATAACCTGAACTGGATAAACGTTGCCGACGCCGAACTGCGTAACAACTTCCGCCACGATTTTGATATAGCAACCACTCCCCAGGCCTTCCTGCTCGACGACACCAAAACGATCATCGCTAAAAAAATTGAAGTAGAAACACTCGAGGAAATTCTGGAAAAACGGTTCCGGGAGTTTGGTATGAAATAAGTTATCAGCTGTTACACTTAAATAAAAAGAGGCCCGTTTGAAGGGCCTCTTTTTATTATTACTGAATAATTCAGCTTAGAAGTAGAAGGTCATTCTCATGGATCCGGATGATGATCCGATACCGTTGTCAGTATCCAGTCCAAATGATGATGATTTTCCTGACTTCTCAGTTACACTTCTCACAGCCGGAGTTATCCCGCTGCCGTCATAAAACTGAGTAGTTGTTTCGCCTTCACCTATCGACATAAAGCCGATGCCCCAGCCGAATTCACCGGCAATCGAAATTTTTGGTGCCACAAAATACTCGGCGCCAATAAATCCTCTAACCCCAAAGTAAAAGCCCGATCCCGATTTGCTTTCAGTCATACGTGATGAAGTTGAGCTTGAGTAAGGGCCACCTGAATCACCCCACGATGACTCAACGGTTGAATTGGGAGAAGGATTGGTTAAAGTCATGGCATTACCATAGGAATACTCGGTTTTACCACCGGTTAATCCTATGAGGGCTTCGGCACCATAAATACCTTTAACACGGTGCTTGCCACGGATTTTTTGAATACCCGCACCAATTAAAATATTGTTGGCACTCGATTTACGCTCATCCTCAACCTTACGGGTTGGAACGCCGGTAGTATCCAGGTCGTCATCCACAAAATTGGTTTGCTTTGATGAACCAAAGCCTAACCGCACTTTTCCGCGGTACGCAGTGTTTTCATCCTTCATCATATAACCGGTAATTGTCATAGGAATCGGACTGTTGTCTTCGAAATTCCAGAACGGAGCACTGTTGTTGTTAGTTCCGTTGAACAAGTTACCTACATAATTAAAAATGGGGTTTACATCAATTCCCAATCCCCAATCGTTAGCTTCGGGTGTGATTTGATGCCCATTCTTAGAATTGTTCTGAGCGGAAACTCCAAATGGTATGGAGGCCACCAACATAATTAGAAGCGCTTTTTTCATAGTTTATAGTTTTGGTTAATGCACATCAAAATTAAACAACACTTTATTACTTATCCATTTTGGTCAAGGAATTGTCAACAGGTTTATAAACAGTCTGAAATTCAACGGGCTTTGTTGCCCAACATCGGAACAAACCGAAATCGATCGTAACTGGTAATTTTCGTCTCACTTTCATCAATCCGTGTTAGTGTTGTCATAACTTGCTCACTTTCAGGTCCTAATGGAATTACCATAATGCCACCAATTCTCAGTTGTTTGACCAGTTCCTCGGGTATTTCGCGCGCACCGCAGGTAACAATAATCCGGTCGAACGGGGCAAAAGCGGGTAAACCATTAAATCCATCGCCATAAAAAAGTTTAACATTATAGTTCAGTTCCGACATCAGATTCCTGGTTTTTGCATGCAACACCTTTTGCCTTTCAATGGAATATACTTTTGCCCCCATTTTAAACAACACGCTGGTTTGGTAACCCGAACCGGTACCGATTTCGAGAACTTTCATACCCGGCTGTAATTCCAGCAGCTGGCTCTGATAGGCTACAGTATAAGGTTGTGATATGGTTTGGCCGGCTTCAATGGGAAAAGCTTTATCTTCATAAGCATATTCTACAAAAGCATTATCCATAAACAGGTGCCGCGGTACTTCCCCAATGGCTTTCAGTACATTTTCATCACTGATCCCCTTTTGACGAATACCGTCAACCAATTTCCTGCGCATACCCTGATGGCGGAATGTATCATTAATCATCATATTGATTGTGAGTAAGTAAAGAGCCACTCCGGATTAAAAGTGCTGGCATGGCTTCAAAATTAATTAATTCGGCAAGGTAAAAAGGGTTACTTTTGCAAAAAATCTTAACATGCTAAAAATCGGAGTTTTAGGTGCCGGGCATTTGGGAAAAATCCACCTTCGTTTAATAAAAGAAATATCTGATTATCAGCTTGTTGGCTTTTATGACACCGATCCTGCCGTTCGTAAGTCCGTTAGTGAGGAGTTTGGTGTAAAGGCATACGACCGCATGGAACTATTAATTGATGAGGTTCAGGTGGTGGATGTAGTAACTCCCACGCTTTCACATTTCGATTGCGCATCGGCAGCTTTAAAGAAATCGAAACATGTGTTTATTGAAAAGCCGTTAGCCAACACACTTGATGAGGCCCGAACCATTCAATCGCTGGCAACCGAGGCGCATGTAAAGGTGCAGGTAGGTCATGTGGAGCGGTTCAATCCTGCATTCGTAGCAGCCCGTCCCTATATACAGTCGCCCATGTTTATCGAAACACACAGGCTTGCCCAATTCAATCCGCGGGGAACCGATGTTTCGGTGGTACTTGATTTAATGATTCACGATATCGACATTATTTTAAGTGTTGTAAAATCGACTATAAAAAAAATAAATACAAGTGGAGTTGCAGTGGTAAGCGATTCGCCTGACATTGCCAACGCACGTATTGAGTTCGACAACGGTTGTGTTGCCAACCTGACAGCGAGCAGGATTTCTATGAAGAGTATGCGTAAATCACGTTTCTTTCAGCGTGATGCCTACATTGCTGTCGACTTTTTAAAAAAGAATGCCGAAGTAATCCGGTTAAAAAGTGTTGAAGGCGAACCCGATCCTTTGGCCGTTACCATCGACCTCGGACAGGGCAAAGGTGTAAAACAAATTTATTTTGAGAACCCAACGGTAGATGACACCAACGCCATCCGGTCGGAGCTGGCAACTTTTGCACGTGCCATCATCGACAATTCAGAACCGGTTGTTAATGTACATGCAGGGTATCACGCACTTGAAGTGGCACATCAGATAGCCGACAAAATAAAAAACAGGGCATCACTGATAGCTCCGGCTTTTAATTAAACACCCAATCATGAGAATTATTGAAAGAGCCTTGTTGCTGATTTTATCTGTTGTAATTATATGCATAACCGGCTCATGCAACCTGATCAATCCCGATGAATCGGCGCCTTCATTTATAGAGGTAAATTCGTTTACATTTGACCCGTCTCCCACGTTACCCGAAATGGGCCCGTCATCGAGTGTTAAAATAAAGGATGTTTGGGTTTACATCGACAACGAGTTCCAGGGGGCGTATGAACTGCCGGCAAAGTTCCCGGTTCTCAAAACGGGGTTTCATAAAGTGATATTGAGTCCCGGAATATTTTTA
>CAZPKJ010000243.1:0-3483 GCA_964587075.1 uncultured Flavobacteriaceae bacterium
CCCTTAAGCACGTGCAGGTCGCCATAATATTTGTGGATGTCGGTTACCCTGATTAACATGCCGCAAATATAGGATAAACGCTTTATGATAACAGGCGGGCCAATGGCAGATGGTATACCTGTGAACTTAGTATATTTGCCCTTTCAGTAAAATCCCCTTGATTTGAATTATCAGATTATCACCGAATCACCTCTATGGTTTATCCTGTTTTGCCTGCTGGCCGGATTGGTTTATTCGTGGGTGCTTTACCGAAACGATAAAACCTTTACAGAGCTCGGTTTACCCGTTAAAAGTGCTATGGCTGTTTTTCGGTTTGTATCGGTTACCATACTCTGTTTTCTCTTAATGTCACCTTTAATCAAAACGGTTTTCACTGAGGTTGAAAAACCGATCATAGCAGTGTTACAGGATAACAGCAAATCGGTGTCAGCCATCCGCGACAGCGTAACTTTCCTTAACAGCTATCCATTGGCCATACAAAATGCCATTAGCAGATTGGAACAGGATTTTGATGTACGGACATTTACAATTGGAAACCATATCAGGGAGGGCCTTGAATCGCAATTTACCGATCAGGAAACCGATTTATCCTCCATTGTTCCGGAGCTGAAAGCCCGATTTTCGGGGAGGAACCTGGGTGCTGTGATTATTGCTACCGACGGATTGTATAATAAAGGGGCCAACCCCGTTTATACTTTCCCCGAACTTAAGGTTCCGGTCTTTCCGGTTGCATTAGGCGACACTACTGTGCAACGTGATGTTATTATAACGAAGATTAATCACAGCAAAACAGTATTCCTGGGCAACACCTTTCCGGTTGAAATAACCATCGACGCCCGAAAGTGTGCCAGCACCACTGCTGCAGTAACTATTTCGAGACAAGGCAGGGAGTTGTTCAACCGTAAGATTTCCATTACTTCAAACCGCCATAACCTCATTATCCCGGCTTTGCTTGATGCTGATCAGATAGGTCTGAACCGGTACCAGGTTAAAATATCGGGTGTCGACAATGAAATTTCATATACAAACAACGTTATGGATTTTTATGTGGATGTTAACGATAACCAGCAAAACATCCTGTTGCTGGGGGCGTCACCTCATCCCGATCTGGGTGCCATAAAAAACATACTTGAATCGAATCCCAACTATAAAGTTACCTATGCGCTCCTGAGTGATTTTAACGGTGTTGCCGATAACTTCAACCTGGTTGTGCTCCATCAGGTTCCGTCTGTTGCCAACCCTGCCACAGGAATTTTAAATGAGCTGGCCAGACGCGAATTGCCGGTCTGGTATATTTTGGGTACGCAGTCAAATGTTTCAGCCTTCAACAACCTGAACCAGGGGATAAAAGTTACCGACAACAGGGGAAATACGAATGAAGTAATAGCAATTCCTCAGGCAAATTTCGGATTGTTTTCGATCGATGAAGAATATGTTAAAAGAATTGCTGATCTGCCTCCACTGGTTGCTCCGTTTGGAAATTATACGGCGAGCGAAAATATTTACAGCTTGCTGAATCAAAAAATCGGAGCTGTAAAAACCGATATGCCCATGCTGTTGTTCAGTGGAACCGGCAGCCGCAAGAGTGCCGTGCTAACCGGAGAGGGAATTTGGAAATGGAAGCTGCATGAATATGCCGGGTATGGGAATTCAGAGGCAGTTGGTGTGCTCGTTACAAAAACAGTTCAGTATCTTGCTTCACGCGATAAACAAACTCCATTCCGTTTAATTCACAAAAATTCATATAACGAAAATGAGCCGGTTATTTTTGACGCCGAAGTTTATAATGATTCGGGTGAGTTGATCAATACCGGTGATGTTCAGATAGTATTTACCGATGAAGCCGGTAACAGGTATCCGTTTACCTTTTCAAGAACTGAAAGGGCATTTTCACTGAATGCCGGATTTTTACCGGTAGGTGTTTACCGGTTTTCGGCTACGTCGAAGGGTGCCGCCGGAAATTACAGCCAGAGTGGAAGTATCCTGGTAAATGCCTTGCAGGCTGAGTTTACCGAAACTATTGCCAATCACCAAATGTTACAGCTCCTTGCTTCTAAAACTGGTGGTGCCGTATTTTCTGCAGCCCGGCTTGATGAGCTTACCAAAACCATTTCCGACCGAAATGATATTAAACCTGTCTCATATTCACAAAAACGCTTAACCGACATGATAAACCTTAAGTGGATTTTTGTGTTAATAATGTTGTTAATTTCAGCCGAGTGGCTTTTACGAAAGCGCAGCGGTGCATATTAATAATAAAAAATGGATTTATATTACCTCATCATTTTCATCATACTTTTCGGATATATCCTCGAACGCGTACTTGATTACCTGAATCTGAAAAACTGGAGTGCTGTTGTACCTGAGCGATTCAGGGATATTTACAACCAAACCGATTACAGTAAAGCGCAATTATACGACCGTGAACATAAGAAACTGAACCTGGTCAGCGATACTCTCTACACAGGTATAATGATACTGCTTATCCATTGCGGCACATTCGGCCGACTCGATAACTGGCTGGTTGAAAACTGTAGCGGTAACCTGCAGGCGACACTTATGTTCTTCGGAATACTCGGCCTGGTTTCGGAAATAATTAATCTGCCCTTTTCAATCTACCGCACTTTTGTTATTGAAGAACATTTTGGATTTAATAAAACTACCGCTTCTACTTTTATCAAAGACCGGGTAAAAGGTTATATTATAGCTATATTACTGATAGGCGGAATCATTTCACTTTTCAGCTGGTTTTATAATACCTGTGGCACTAATTTTTGGCTGTATGCCTGGATTGCCATCAGTATCATCATGATTTTGATGTCGATGTTCTATACCACAATAATTTTACCGCTGTTCAATAAACTGGTGCCGCTTGAGCAGGGTGAATTGCGTGATGCCATAGAGGCGTACTGCCGGAAAACCGGATTTGGTTTGAGCGATGTTTATGTAATGGATGGATCTAAAAGATCGAGTAAATCGAATGCTTTTTTCAGCGGACTGGGATCGAAGAAGAAAATTGTGTTATACGATACACTTATACAGAATCACACAGTTCCTGAACTGGTATCCATCCTTGCTCACGAAACCGGCCATTACAAATTGCGTCATACATTAAAAGGAATTATTATATCCATTTTTCAAACCGGTATCATGCTATACCTTTTTTCGTGGTTTATGAAAAGCACCGAAGTTGTAACCGCTCTTGGCGGATCACATCATACCATTGAACTTGGTTTGCTGGCTTTTGGAATTTTATACAGCCCGGTATCGCTTGTAATGGGAGTAATAGTGAATAAGCTTTCAAGAATTCATGAGTTTCAGGCCGATTCGTATGCTGCCAAAACATATGATGCCTTGTCGCTCCAAACCGCGCTGAAGAAGTTATCGGTGAATAATTTGAGTAACCTGAATCCGCACCCGGCTTATGTATTTTTTTATTACTCGCATCCGCCGTTGCCTGAACGTCTCAGCGCTCTTGATAGA
>CAZPKJ010000244.1:0-1541 GCA_964587075.1 uncultured Flavobacteriaceae bacterium
ATATCTTCCGCAATTACGAGTATCGAATCTATATTTCCACTGGCCGACTGCAATGGCGTAGTTTTAAAGAAGTGACGTCTGTTACTTATGTTTACATAAAATTCAAGCATGGAACCGGCAAGGGTTTTTTTATATGCCTCAATTATTGTAGTAGCTGTTGATTTCTGGTACACCGAAAGTATATCTGAAATATTTTTTCCAACAAACTGATTGGGATCAATATGCCTGTTATAAAACTCCTCGCCTCCGCAATATGTTACAACCAGCTCCTTGTTTAAAATGGTTATATAAGTTTTAGGGTAATTCCGGATTAATGTATGAAGTATAAATTTGTTTTCTTTATGAATAAGTCCGGGGTCATTTGGAGAAGTATGTGAAAAGTTACTTTCAGGAATTTTACTCGCAACCGAAATCTTTTCAGGTAACTGATCAAGTTGATCCGATTTAATATAGTCGGTTGCTTTAATGCTGATCACTGCACGAAGAGCGGATTCGTTAATTTTATCTACAATAAGTATTTTCGGGATTGAAATGGATTGGAAGAAAATAATATTATTCTCGTTAAGTGCGCTTTCATCCAGCAATACCGCCTGATAAGAATGGTTTACCAAAGCAGCATCGGGAAGTGGTTCAGAAGAACTAAGCGCATGAGCCTGGTAATTACAAGCCAGAAATAATTCAGATGAAAACTTCAGATTATCCGAGTTTTGACACTTAATCAAAACGGGTTTGCCTGAACTCATGATTGGGAAGTTAATAATACAGGATATTTTCGGTGCTGTTCTTCAGTCTTGCAAGGCATAAAGTCTGCATTTTTTATCACTCATCAAAAATAGGTCATTTCACGAATAATAGGTAATAATGTATTTATGAAACTTAATCCTGATCAAGGTCAACTTGCACTAGTAATGAATTGATAATCAGTTATAATTGAACTTTTGCGAATTTATGCCATATTGAACCCCGGGGACATGATTGTAGGCCAACGTCGAAAACATTTGATACTTTTGAATGCGATTCATCAAAGTGGTTATGGCAAAAAAAACGGTGTTGTTTACCTTGGTAACGGTCATTATTGCCGTTATACTTTTAGAAGCGGGCCTGGGAATATTGTTTTATTTTAAAGATGTTCGTGTTCTTACGTTAGGGACACATGTAAAAGATGCCCCATATGTATATTACCTGCAGGACTATGCTAATGGAATTGAATCAGGCCCCGCGCCCGATAAATACCGCATAGCCTTGCTTGGCGGGAGTGTTGCCAGGCACCTGGGTTCGTTTGATTTGCTTGATTCGGTGCTTTCGGCTGGGATAGGATCAAACGTCATTGAAATTATTGATGCCGGAATCGATGGTTACGTTGTACAACAGGAATTCTTGCTTACACAATTACATATTCAAAAGTACAAACCAAACCTGGTCATTTCCATTGACGGGTATAATGACCTGAAAAGTTATTCATACAACCGCTATGTGAACGATTTTCCCGACCTGCCTCCGCAAAATTACCGCGATTTTCAGGTAATAAAAAAAGGAAAGCT
>CAZPKJ010000244.1:1551-3375 GCA_964587075.1 uncultured Flavobacteriaceae bacterium
CTGCATTATTTAAAAACGTAACACGGGCGATAGAGTTTGTGCACCGGTTTGTAACCAAACAGTCTATGTACGATTTTTCACAGGTAACGGATGCTGAGTTGAAAGCATATGGCGATATATACGCGCAACGAATTACCGATATTCGCGACTTTTGTGCTGTAAAAGGAATGAATTACTTTACATTCGTTCAGCCAATACGATTTTACGACAACAGGTTGCCATTCTATCTGAGAGATGAGAATTATGAAAAGCGAATGACGGAACTTTATTACATTTTTGAAAGGAATGTAATCAGAAATAATCTGGGATTTTCACTAACCGGCTTATTTGATTCCAAAATGGATGTGTACCTTGACGACTGCCACGTGAACAGGGAGGGGAATTTAATGATTGCGGAGGCTATATCCCAGCACCTGACGGAGATCATTAAGAACGATACGGCTTTCATAAGGATACAATCAAAAACGAAATTATCAACACAGTAACGGATATTTACTAATTAATATATTTTATGGAAGAACAGAAAGATCTGAAACTCGCAGTGCTGATCGATGCGGATAATGTCCCTTATGCAAATGTAAAAGAGATGTTTGAAGAAATCGCCAAATATGGAACGCCAACGTTTAAACGAATATATGCCGACTGGACAAAACCAACCGTATCGGGATGGAAGAAAGTATTGCTTGAAAACGCGATTACTCCGGTTCAGCAATACAGCTACAGCACAGGGAAAAATGCTACCGACAGCGCATTAATAATTGATGCCATGGATATACTCTATTCTGGTAAGGTGGAAGGATTTTGTATTGTTTCGAGCGACAGCGATTTTACCAGACTTGCAACCAGGCTGCGGGAGGCCGGCATGAAGGTTATCGGGATAGGCGAAAAGAAAACGTTAACCCCTTTTATTACCGCTTGCGATAAATTTATTTATATTGAAATTCTTGCTCCCTCCTTTGATGGTGACGGTGGGAAGGTGAAAAAATCGAGAACCAGTAAACGTCTTGAACGACGACAGCCATTGAGTAAAATTGATCCTGAGCTAATAAAACTTATTAACGATAGTATTCTTGACCTGGAAGATGAAAATGGCTGGGCGTTTCTCGGCGACCTGGGGAACCTGATCCTGAAAAAGAAACCGGAATTTGATTCCAGAAACTATGGTTATACCAAATTGCTACCACTTATTAAAAGTCTGAATAAATTTGAGGTCGACGAAAGAGAAACCAACAAAAAGAACGTAAAACATATTTATGTGAGGAAGAAGTGATATTGGTGATTGAGGATTAAATTTCTCGGTGAATAACTTAATTTACAGTTAGTGCCGATCAGAAAATGAATCCATAGGCAGAGCAACTTTTATTTTGAAGCACCCAGCTTTCTAAAATGGAAATGTATGACCTATCAGTCAAAAATAAATCTGATTTGTTTATGTCTTACTTGCAGCTTAAATACAATCATATTAAGTGCACAGGACAACAGCTCGTTTGAGACTAAATATGAGAAAGGCATTCAACATGCCGGCGACATTATTCAGATTGGTTTGCCGTTAGCCGGGATAACCACTGCGGTAATTATGAAAGACTGGCAGGGAAGCAAGGAATTTACTTATGCTTTTTTAACAAACCTGGTTGTTACACATTCGCTGAAGTATGTAGTTGCTAAAAAACGCCCGGAAAGTTCAAGTCAGTACAATGCTTTTCCCTCGGGCCATACTTCCGCATCCTTTCAGGGAGCCGCTTTCATTCATAGAAAGTATGGATGGAAGTTTGGTGTAACGGCTTATGTTCTGGCCTCTTTTGTTGGGAATAGCCGCATAGAATG
>CAZPKJ010000245.1:0-3305 GCA_964587075.1 uncultured Flavobacteriaceae bacterium
GTGTAAATCACGGGTCACTCTTACAGGAACCGATTTGTGATACATTTTACCCGATTTATCAGTGTACTTCAAACGAACCAGATAGTTGCCCGGCTGGTTGTAGGTAAAAGATGTTTGAATTTGGTCCGAGGTGGAATAACCGTCGCCAAACAGCCATTCGGCTTTTTCGGGCTGTTGCTGTAAACCATCAATGCTGAAATGAACCGTTAAAGGCGCTGTTCCTGAAACGGGATCAGCTTTAATCCTTAACTCGGACAGGTCGGTGTTACCTGGTGCCGGCTGCGTGGTTAGGCCTGGTGCCGGCGAAGCAGGGATAATGGTACCGGTCGTGATCATTTTGTCAGTTTCGGTGAGAGCGGGCTTGAATTTATCATCCGCGAAAGCGCTATTATTGGATACCGGCGAACCAGATGAATTATCGGTGCCCGGATTAGTGATTGGGGTGCCGGCACTTGCGGTTTGCCCTGCAGCGGCAGCCTGTGTGGAATTTGCATATTCCGTCATTCCAGCATCAGCTTCTTTGTTGGATTCAGTACCAACAGATGCCGGGTTCTCACTTACTTCAACCGGTTCGGCCAGGGTTGTTTCACTGGGGCTTTGCTGCTGCTGGCTGCTCCCGGAATGGGTACTGAAATAGTAAACAGTAAATGCGGTGGTAGCTACAATGGCCACGCCGGCAATCCATGAGCCGATGCTGCCAACCAGGTTTGATCCGGTTGCAGCCTGACCCGAAGCGGCAGCTGTGTTAACTACCGGGGCCTGTGTGATGGAACCGGATATTTTGGTCCATAACTCCGGATTAACAGGTTGTTCGAAGTGCTCGAAGGCATCGCGGAACAATTCTTTTATTTGATCTTTTTCTGACACTGGATACTATATTTTGTGGTTAGACTTTTTCTGTTTGTAATAATTTTTGAAGGTGCAC
Source organism: uncultured Flavobacteriaceae bacterium (assembly GCA_964587075.1). Lineage (GTDB taxonomy): Bacteria > Bacteroidota > Bacteroidia > AKYH767-A > OLB10 > CAZPKJ01. Next base: position 926 of record CAZPKJ010000245.1, read on the forward strand.
ACGTGCCCGTGAATACTGCGATTTGGAGGTGCTTTCAGTGATTCCCAGCATTTCTCCTATTTCTTTGTGGGCATAACCCTCAATAGCATAAAGATTAAAGACTGTCCTGAATCCTTTAGGTAAAGTTTTTATGAGCTTGAGCAGATCTTTCGCGCCAAGCGATTCAACTACATGCTGGTGGGTTTCGGCAGTGTATTCAATGGTTTCAATATCAATACTATATCTGAAATTCTTATTTTTGCGAAAGGCATCCAGCGCAGTATTAATCATAATTCTCTTCATCCACCCTTCAAGCGACCCCTGGTTGCGAAAGCTCTCTATTTTGCCAAATATTTTAATGAATCCTTCCTGCATAATATCTTCCGCCTCTTCGGTACTGTCGGTGTAACGCGAACATAACCCTAACATCCTGCCGCTGAATGTTTTGTATAAACACTCCTGTGCTGCAGGATCCTTTTGAATACATCCGTAAACCAATTCTACATCCGTCATCATCATGACAATTCACTTAACAGACTCTCTTTGAAAGCCCCGGGTTGCATGGAAACCAGTAAAGTTATGGAAAAAGCGGTTAGAATTCCCATGGCCGTTGCTTCGGTATTCAATAAAAGGGTTGTAATGTGTTTTCCTTCAAAATCCAAAAGCAAACCGGACTGGCGGTTGAGAATGATGTTAAATTATGAATTAGCCTTTCCCTCTTTCCCAATGACTTCATGACCCAATGACCCAATAACCATTTTCCTTTCACCCCCTACTTCAATAAAGGCTTTTCAACCGCATCAATCACATTAATCCCTACTTTTGCAGCCCCATGGAGAATATCAGGAATTTTTGCATTATTGCTCACATCGATCACGGCAAGAGCACGCTGGCCGACAGGCTTTTGGAGTATACCAATACCATTACAAAACGTGAATCGCAGGCGCAGGTTCTGGATGATATGGATCTGGAGAGGGAACGTGGAATTACTATTAAAAGTAAGGCCATTCAAATGGATTATGAGCTGAACGGACAGAAATATGTATTGAATCTAATAGATACCCCCGGACACGTCGATTTTTCATACGAAGTATCCCGATCCATTGCTGCCTGTGAAGGGGCTCTGCTGATAGTGGATGCCGCACAGGGGATTCAGGCCCAAACCATTTCGAACCTATACCTGGCACTCGAAAACAACCTCCATATCATTCCTATACTCAATAAAATCGATCTGCCTTCGGCCGACCCCGAAGTGGTAAAGGATCAGATTGTAGATTTACTGGGTTGCGACCGCGACGAAATCCTAGCGGCATCGGGCAAAACCGGGACAGGGGTTCACGAAATCCTGGAGGCCATCGTAAATAGGATCCCCGCCCCCAAGGGCGATGTGAATGCTCCGCTCAAAGCATTGATTTTCGACTCTGTTTTTAATTCGTTCAGAGGAATTATTGCCTACTTCAGGGTGTTCGACGGACAAATCAGGAAGAATGACCTGGTGAAGTTTGTTGCTACAGGAATGGAATACAAGGCCGATGAAATTGGAATTCTTAAGCTTGCCAAATCACCCCGCGAAATAGTTAAAGCAGGTGATGTTGGTTATATTATTTCAGGGATCAAGGAAGCGCGCGAAGTTAAGGTTGGTGATACAATTACACATACTGAACGTCCGTGTGTTGAAGCCATTACAGGCTTTGAAGAAGTAAAACCCATGGTATTCGCAGGTATTTATCCTGTCGACACCGATGAGTATGAAGAATTGAGGGCATCCATAGAGAAACTTCAGTTAAACGATGCATCTCTGGTTTTTGAACCGGAATCTTCCGCAGCCTTAGGATTTGGTTTTCGATGTGGTTTCCTTGGCATGTTGCACATGGAAATTATTCAGGAAAGGCTGGAGCGTGAATTTGATATGACAGTCATTACAACGGTTCCTAACGTTTCGTACCGTGCCTATTTGCTGAATGGCGACGAAATGGAAGTGAATAACCCAAGTGATTTTCCAGATCCGTCGAAGCTCGACCGGATTGAAGAACCTTATATCAAAGCATCTATCATTACCAAGGCAGAATTTACCGGAGCCATCATGACACTTTGTATTGGCAAAAGGGGAAACATCATTAACCAGAGCTACCTCACCACCGATCGTGTGGAACTGATTTTTGAGATGCCAATGGCCGAAATTGTTTTTGATTTTTATGATAAACTAAAAACCATTTCAAAAGGATATGCTTCTTTCGATTACCATCAGATTGGGTACCGTTCTTCCGACCTGGTACGTTTGGATATCCGGCTCAACGGCGAACCTGTGGATGCCTTATCGGCGCTTATTCACCGCGACCACTCCTTTACTTTTGGAAAAAAGATGTGTGAGAAGCTGAAAGAACTTATCACACGCCAGCAG
>CAZPKJ010000246.1:0-3250 GCA_964587075.1 uncultured Flavobacteriaceae bacterium
AGTGGCTTGTTTAAGCATTTCGTTAGCGACTTCATCAAAACTAGGTAGTCCTTCTAGTCTTTCGCTAATATCATAAAGCAAGGTTAATTCTTCATATTTTTCCATTAACTCTAAAACAGCAGAACGCTGCGCACCTGCCCATTGTAAACAGCTTTGAACTGTCTTTGCTAGTGAATCTAAAAGCTCATTTTGCAACTGATCAGATAATGCAGATTCAGGTGTGCGGGCCATAGTTACCAACATGCTTATGTTATTAGCATTGTCATATATTTTATAGGATGAAATATAAGTGTTATAACCAATAAAAGATGCTATCGTCCCTAACAAATCGTAATTAATGCCTTGAAAATTGTATCTGAAATTAATATCGTAATTCTGGTATGCCAGAGAAACCCTGAGCCATGTGTACGTTCCGGGTTTTATATCACGTAATAGTTTCTGGTAAAATACTTCGCCATTACCAACGGGGAATGATTTACTGAAGTCGATAGCTGTTGCTCCTCCTGCAGTAGTTTCCTGGTTATGAAATACAATTTCTCCTTCACCCAGAAGTGTAAAGGGCGAAGGTGCCAGTTCAATGTAATGGGCGCTCATTTTATTAAACCTGGGTGACAGGGCTCCATGGCCCGGTGGGACTCCTGAAGGATTTCCCTGGCCGTCGAGGCGTACCTGGGTAGAATCAAAAACGAATTTGAATACCAATGCCGGATTCTCAGGCAAAGGATCTGCACTTTTATCTTTCTTACAGGACGCCAGAGCCAATGTAAGGCCGGCGAAAATTATCAACCTGAATGTGTGAGCCATTTTTAGAATCGCTTTAGTGGTTACCATTTATCAATTAACACAAACTACGGTAATATATTGTAATAATACGCTGCTCAAAGTATTATAAACTGTTTTTAAACAGAAGTCTTTACCTCTCAGGTTCAACTACTTTGAATCAGGTATTACTACGGGCAACTGATAAAAAATTGTTAATTTTGCCCACCACCATGTTCAGGGATATGTTCCGGCTAATGACTTTAACAGAATTTTAAAAAGCTGATGATTCAGCACTGCCAAAATTATGTTCTGAATTTGAAGAAACCATATCCAAACGTAAAAATTAACAATTAATAAAATCCTTAATTTACAATGAAAGACCGTTTTCAGGCACCCGACTACTATCAACTGGATGAGTTATTGAGCGATGAGCACAAGCTGGTGCGCGACGCTGTTCGCAGCTGGGTAAAAAAAGAAGTGTCACCCATCATTGAAGAAGCGTGTCAGAAATGTGAATTCCCTTCGCATCTTATTAAGGGCCTCGCCGAAATTGGAGCATTTGGACCTTACATACCACAAGAGTATGGTGGCGGTGGAATGGATCAGATTGCGTATGGATTGATTATGCAGGAGCTTGAGCGGGGCGATTCAGGAATACGGTCGACAGCTTCCGTTCAAAGCTCATTGGTGATGTATCCAATTTATACGTATGGTTCTGAAGAACAGAGAAAAAAATATCTTCCAAAACTGGCTTCCGGGGAATGGATGGGATGCTTTGGATTAACCGAACCCGATCATGGTTCGAATCCGGGAGGAATGGTAACTAATATCAAAGATCAGGGGGACCATTATCTGCTCAATGGCGCAAAAATGTGGATCAGCAATGCCCCTTTTGCCCAGGTGGCGGTGGTATGGGCCAAGGATGAGGAGGGTGTTATTCGGGGAGTAATAGTTGAACGCGGCATGAAAGGATTTACGACACCCGAAACTCATGGCAAATGGTCACTGAGAGCTTCAGCTACCGGTGAGCTTGTTTTTGATAATGTGCAGGTACCTAAAGAAAATCTGTTGCCAAATGTAAAAGGACTTAAGGGCCCCCTGGGTTGTTTGAACTCGGCACGATACGGAATTTCGTGGGGTGCGGTTGGAGCAGCTATGGACTGCTACGACTCTGCATTAAGATACTCCAAGGAGCGAATCCAGTTTGGCAGGCCCATAGGAGGGTTTCAGCTGCAACAAAAAAAACTGGCCGAGATGATCACTGAAATTACCAAAGCCCAGTTGCTCACATGGCGGTTAGGTGTGCTGAAAAATGAAAACCGCGCCACTCCGGCTCAGATTTCAATGGCTAAACGAAACAATGTAAACATGGCTCTCGAAATTGCGCGCGAAGCCCGTCAGATTCACGGAGGAATGGGTATAACGGGTGAGTATCCCATCATGCGCCACATGATGAACCTGGAATCGGTAATTACTTATGAGGGAACACACGATATTCATTTACTGATTACCGGCATGGATGTTACCGGTGAGAATGCGTTTAATTAATCCGGTTGGCTTTCTTAATTTTTTATAAATTTTAAACCCGACCGTCGCGTTTTTTAATAAATGTTTCTGAACGCTCCAAACTTAAAGGTTAACATAACTCCGGTTTGTTCGCGTTTACTTAGAAAACTGTTCCAGGCTAATCCTATGGCAATTTCATCCGAAAGGATGATATCACCAGCAACGTAAACAAATAACCCCCCCGGTTTTTCTTCTTTGTAATTGTAGCAATCGGAATTAAGTCCGCTGGTACAATTAAACTTTTGGCGGCTATAGCCAGGAGCTAAAGCAAGCATGATTTTTTGGGTACGATACCGGTAACCAAGCATGAAGGCTGAGGAACTTACTGTTTGTTTGAAATCGAAGTCCCAGTACCGGCCCGCACCAATAAATACATGATAAATATCGGCATGTGCAAAAACAGCAGTATGAATACCAATTGTACTTCCGCCGGCTCCTACCCCCAGCTCAAGGGCAAAATTGTCGTCATTTTCATGATACACAAATGGGTTGAACTTTTGATGTCTGCCAGTTTGATCTTGTGCGGCCAACTCCGCCGCCGAAAGCATCGCGCCAAGCACACAAATAATCTTAACGATTTGGCAAAGCAAATAATTCATAATATCAATCTGTAACCATCTCCGGTAATAAAAACGGCATTACGTTAGTCAACTAACGTCACCCGCCACCACAATCACCATTTCACCACGTGGCTCATTTTCGGTGAAGTACAATACAAGTTCATGCAGTGTCCCCCGTAAGGTTTGTTCATGCAACTTCGATATTTCCCGGGAAACGGTTGCTTTCCGGTTATCGCCAAAATACTCTTCAAGCTGTGTAAGTGTTTTCAATATCCGGTGAGGTGATTCATATAACACTATGGTTACATGCAGTGTTGAAAGTTCTCTCAGCCGTGTCTGGCGTCCTTTCTTAACCGGTAAAA
>CAZPKJ010000247.1:0-1777 GCA_964587075.1 uncultured Flavobacteriaceae bacterium
ACGGGCCATATCTCAGTGTCATTTTCGAAAGTATACATCAGATCAATATCCGAAGGCTCAATGGCCCTGAGGGCTATTTTTTTTCCGTTAATCATATTTCAGAGGTGTTTTTTATCGAACCACCCTTCAAATACCCTAACGGCAGGGCCAATAAGTTTAACACCGGTAAATTCATTATTATGAGCCTTAAAGGAAACTTTTAATTTGCCACCTCGTGTATATACGTCCACAGGAAATGAATCAACAGCCAGGCCTTGTAAAAACAGACTAATGGCAGCGGCAACACTTCCAGTTCCACATGAGTAAGTTTCATCTTCGACACCCCGTTCATAGGTTCTTATATTAAGCTGGTTGTTGGAACCTGAAATAAAGTTCACATTAATCCCTTCTTTTATAAAAGGTTCGCTGTTGCGGATTTTTTTACCTTCATAAACCACATCCAGCGCTTCCAGATTTACAGCTTTGGTTACATAATGTGGTGAACCGGTATCCATAATAAAATAATTTTCGCCCGACCGGATGTTTTTAACATCCAGCATATCAAGTGAAATTTCATCATAATCCTCATGGCGTCCTGTAATGTACGCTTTATGTAATCCGTCAATTGCCTCCTCCTTTGTGATACCCAGAAAGCCCGCAAATGAAACGATACACCTTCCGCCGTTTCCACACATACTTCCTTCTTGTCCGTCGGCATTATAATATTTCATCCTGAAGTCGTATAACCCCGAAGGTTCAAGCAATATTAACCCATCGGACCCAATTCCAAATCGCCTGTCGCACAAGCGAGCTATTTCAGCAACATCTTTAAAAACGATTTTCTGTTCACGGTTATCGATCATGATAAAATCATTTCCGGTTCCATGATACTTGTAAAACTGAATCTTTCTCAACAGGAATTAATTGATTTTGAGTTTAACACGATTGACTATGGATACCCGTTGCCGGGTAGCAGATACAAATATAGGGTTATCCGCTGCCAAAAGACAAAACAATAGCCTTTTTATAACGTTATATGTTGGCTGAAGCGGGATTCATATCCATACTGCCGATGCCCCGTTCCAGTCAGGGTATTCTTCATTTTTAGTTCATTTTGCCCGGGTAATTTTGCATCCGTAAAACCAAAAGTATGTATCATATTTACTAAAACGTAATCTTAAAAAATATGGTAAACAAAATTAAAAACTCAATCGCTACACTGGTAATTGCCGGTTTGGCAGGTTTTGCCGGGGCAGGAATTTACAGCTATACGGCAGGCGACAAACAAGAGGGTGGATCAATGAATATCGTTCAGTCTCCTCCCGCGCGCGTGGTAAGTCTTGGAAAGGCAGCCGGTGCCGAAACCGGTGTCAGTTTTGTAGAGGCATCCGAAAATACGGTTCCTGCCGTTGTGCACGTTAAAACAACCTTTATGAATACTACCTCACGAGGTGGTTATTACAATCCGTTCCAGGATTTTTTATGGGGTGACCGTAACTTCCGTAATCCTATGCCATCGGTTGGGGCAGGTTCAGGCGTTATTATTTCGGATGACGGTTTTATTGTTACCAACAACCATGTGGTTGCCAATTCCGAAAAGGTAGAGGTAACGTTGCATGATAAACGTACCATTACCGCAAGGGTAATTGGAACCGACCCTTCAAGTGACCTGGCGTTGTTGAAAATTGATGAAAAAGGGCTGCCGTTTATTCCCTATGGAAATTCCGACGATGTAAAAGTTGGAGAATGGGTGCTTGCAGTAGGTAATCCTTTTAATCTTACTTCAACCGTAACTGCC
>CAZPKJ010000247.1:1787-3242 GCA_964587075.1 uncultured Flavobacteriaceae bacterium
AATTGAGAATTTCATTCAAACCGATGCGGCCGTTAACCCCGGAAACAGCGGCGGAGCCCTTGTTGATACCCAGGGTAACCTGGTTGGGATAAATACCGCCATTGCATCAAGTACCGGATCCTACACCGGGTATTCATTTGCAATACCGGTTAATATTGTAAAAAAAGTGGTTGGCGACCTGGTTGAGTTTGGAAATGTTCAGAGAGGATTCATAGGTGTAAGCATACGGGATATTGATTCAAAACTAGCCGGTGAAAAAGGAATTGATGACCTGAAAGGTGTTTATGTTGCCGGTACCACTTCAGGAGGTGCCGCTGAGCAGGCAGGAATTAAGGAGGGTGATATTATTACCAAAATTGCCGGAATCACAGTTAACTCATCCCCCGAGTTACAGGAACAGGTCAGCCGCTTCCGTCCGGGTGATAAAATTGATGTAACCATTGCCCGTAATGGCGTTGCCAAAGTTATTCCGCTTACACTCCGTAACAAAGATGGTGAAGCCAAATTTGTGAAAAATGAAATGGTTTCGCTATTGGGTGCCGAATTGGAATCCATCTCCAAGGAGGAGAGTGTGAAACTGGGGGTCCGTCACGGAGTTAAAATTACACGCCTCAATGCCGGAAAGTTACGCAGTGCAGGAATAAGGGAGGGATTTATTATTCAGAGCATCGATAACAAAATAATTAAAACTACCGACGATATTGTTAATGCCCTGAACAGTAAGAAAAATGAGGGAGTTCTCATTGAGGGTATCTATCCCAATGGAACCCGGGCTTATTATGGATTTGGTTTATAAGTTGCTTTAGTGTTATGTGTTAGGTTGAAAAGCCCCGGATTTCCGGGGTTTTTTTATTCATTAGTGCTGCTGTGGGGGTGCTTTCTTGACATAAAACCTTTTTCGTTATACTTTTGCAGCAAATTAATTTTTTTACCTGACCAATAAAATTCCTTAACGGCATCCAATGAGGCAACTAAAGATTACCAAATCCATCACTAATCGTGAAAGCCAGTCGTTAGAAAAATATTTACAGGAAATTGGAAGAGAGGGACTGATTACCGCAGAAGAGGAAGCCCAATTAGCCAGGCAAATCAGGGAGGGTGATCAAACAGCCCTCGATAAGCTTACCAAATCGAACCTCCGGTTTGTGGTTTCGGTGGCCAAACAGTATCAAAATCAGGGCTTGAGTTTACCGGATTTGATCAACGAGGGAAACCTTGGACTTATTAAAGCAGCTAAAAGATTCGACGAAACCAGGGGTTTTAAGTTCATTTCATATGCCGTTTGGTGGATCCGACAGTCTATTTTGCAGGCACTTGCCGAACAATCGAGGATTGTCAGGCTTCCGTTGAACCAGGTAGGCTCACTGAATAAAATCAGTAAGGCATTCAGCAGATTGGAGCAGGAGTTCGAAAGAGAACCTTCCAGTGACGAACTATCAGCCGTTCTCGAAATTG
>CAZPKJ010000248.1:0-3236 GCA_964587075.1 uncultured Flavobacteriaceae bacterium
TTGATAAAAAGTATTCTGGGCCTGGTAATACCATCGTCGGGCGAAATTGAATTTGATGGTAAAAATATTATTGGCGAATATAAATACCGTGAACACATTGGATACATGCCTCAAATTGGCCGGTATCCCGACAACATGACCATTGGACAGCTTTTTACCATGATAAAAAATATCCGCAAAGAAGCTGGAATACCCGATGAAGAATTGATTTATGCATTCGGGCTCGATAAATTACTTGGCAAACGTATGCATACCTTGTCGGGAGGAACGCGGCAAAAAGTCAGTGCCGCCATCGCCTTTATGTTCAGGCCTCCCGTTTATATTCTCGATGAACCTACCGCCGGCCTTGATCCGGTTTCGGTTGAACAACTTAAAGATAAAATCATTCATGAAAAAAACATGGGCAAGCTGGTAATGATTACATCACACATTATGAGTGACCTCGATGACCTTTCAACCGATATGATTTATTTGTACGAAGGAAAAATCGAATACCAGAATGCCATTGATACCCTGAAAAAAGAAACCGGTCACCAGCGTCTTGGTAAAGCGGTATCACAGGTAATCACCCGTCATCAATCCACCATTTAACCGCAACAACATGATTCGCATTATAAAATATATCCTCTACGACATCATCAGAACCCGTTTTATCATGTTGTACATGTTGTTTCTGCTGCTTAGCACCATTGGCATGTATCAGCTGGACGCCGATACCAATAAAGTAGTGTTGAGCCTTATGAACATTCTGCTCATTGTTGTTCCGCTGGTAAGTATCATTTTTACCACCATTCATTTTTACAACTCCTATGAATTTATTGAAATGTTACTTTCACAGCCTGTTAACCGTAACACGGTATTTTTATCGGAATATATTTCGGTGGCCCTTTCACTCTGTTTCGCGTTTATAGCCGGGGTTGGACTTCCTATGATTTATTATGGCGCCGATGCCAGCGGACTTACCCTGCTGCTTTCAGGGCTCATATTATCCCTGGTATTCTCTTCACTGGCATTTTTAAGTGCCGTTGTTACCCGCGACAAGGCCAAGGCTATTGGTATAGCGATCCTGTTCTGGTTTTATTTTTCCTTAATATATGATGCGTTCCTGATGTGGGTCGTATATACGTTCAATGATTATCCCCTCGAGAAAACAACGCTGGCGCTGATTTCTTTAAACCCGGTTGACCTGGCACGTATTCTCATGATTATGAAGCTCGACATTTCGGCGCTCATGGGTTACACCGGGGCTTTTTACAAAGATTTTTTTGGAAGCAGCATGGGATTTATTTTCTCAATTGCCATTCTGATTATCTGGATCCTGGTACCCCTGTTTTCATCATTAAAACTGTTTTCCCGTAAAAATCTCTGATTGGCAAATGCTGTACACAGCTGAGAGATACCGGGTAGATTTTTGGATAAAGTTCTGGATCCGTTTTACCCTGGCAAACCTGGTAATTGTTGCTGTACTGGGGGCTGTAATGCGTTACAAAATCGGTTTTGAGTTTCCCTTTTTTAATCAAAAGTTTATTCAGCATGCCCATTCACACTTTGCGTTTGCAGGCTGGGTTACACATGCTGTATTTGTTTACCTGCTGTGGTTTATGAATAAATATGCGCAACAATACAGCTTTAAAAGATATAACTTTATTTTAAGTTTAAATATGTTGGCCGCATATGGCATGCTGTTCTCGTTTATCATACAGGGCTACGGGCTGGCATCCATATTTTTTTCGACTGTATCAACTTTCACAGGCTGGTATTTCGCCTTCGTATTTATAAAGGACCTGAACCGAAACAACATTCAGCACCCCTCGGCACCGTGGTTCAGATATGCTTTGTTTTACAATATCATTTCAGCGGCCGGAACATTTTACCTGGCATATATGATGTCGGCCCACGATTACGATTCAAACAAATATCTGATGTCGGTATATTATTACCTGCACTTTCAATACAACGGCTGGTTTTTTCTCTCCTGTGCAGGATTGTTCATTGCAGGTATAATCACCGTCGACCCGTTATTTAATCCAGGCAAGGGAACCCTGAAAATGACAGCATGGGCGGTAATTCCAACTTATGGTCTTTCGGTACTTTGGCTCAAGCTGCCCGTATTCATCTACATCCTGGTTGTGGTTGCAACGCTGGCGCAGTTGTATGGGTGGATGTGGCTGTTCGCTAAAGTAAAAGAATCCGGATTTTTTAAAAAGTTTTCTATATCCGTTGTAGCGCGATGGCTTTTTTTATACATCGCTGCGGCAGTTACCATCAAACTTTTGCTTCAGCTGGGTTCAACCATTCCGGCGGTGAGCAAGCTGGCATTTGGTTTCAGGCCGGTAGTAATAGCGTACTTACACCTGGTACTACTGGCAATTATATCCGTTTCAATACTGGTATATGGTTTTACTTTCGGATTTTTCTATAAAAACAGGATGACTTCAATCGCTTTGATTCTGTTCGTAATTGCGGTTCTGGCTAATGAGCTATTCCTCGGCCTGCAGGGAATAGCGGCATTTACATACACGCTGATTGTTGGTATTGAGGGCACGCTTTTTATCGCTTCCATCATTATAGTTGCCGCGGCAGTGCTTCTGTTCTTATCCCAGTACCGGCCTTCAAAAATTAAGGAGAGAGGCTAAACCCGATTAAAAATCCTGAGTGACCCGCACAAAAGTTATATCGTTTTAAGTCCGTGTAATTTGCACAGCCATCCTAAATGTCCCGCATGTGTACCCTCATGGCGGATGGCATGAACAATTACCGACCTGATTGAATCCTCGCCAAGGAACTGAAATCCTGTAGTGTTGGTGTTATCAAGGATGTCAGCGTTGAGCGAATGAATGTGATTCACCGATTTGTTATGAATCGTGTCAAAGGTTTCCTTTACCTCATTCATTGGCGGGCAGTCCGCTTTCGCGGGAAGTATTGACCCGAGACCAAACTGACGTGCCCATGGAATCTTAACCACCTCCCCGCCGGTTGATCGCAGCAGCAGGTAGTTCTGGGTAACCGCAAGATGCGCCATGATCCAGAACGGATGGTTAAGCGTGGTTCCATTCACATCGAACGTCCGGTACCAGTCGGCATCCTTCAAAATATCGAAATAAAGCTGTGTCAGCTCGCGGGTTTTTCCAATCAAATGAGCCAGTGTTTGCGCTTCGGTATTCATGGTATAATTTTCGGTTGTACGTCGTCAAACCAAAGTGAACTTTTCAAGGGTAGATATTTTGGACACTTTC
>CAZPKJ010000249.1:0-3213 GCA_964587075.1 uncultured Flavobacteriaceae bacterium
AACATTATGAACGAAAGACCTAAATTAACTTTAGAACTTTATACCATTGACAAAATCCTTGAAATACTGGGTTGGGTCGCCATTATTTTTATATGGGGCTTAACTGGGAGCTGTTACGCTGCATTGCCCGGGACTATTCCAGTACATTACAATTATCTGGGAGAGGCTGATAACTTTGGAGACAAAGGCAACTTTTTAATTCTGCCTGTGGTTGCTACCATACTATTTACAGGGTTGACAATCCTGAACAAATTTCCGCACATTTTTAATTACCCGGTTAAAATTACCAGCGACAATGCATTAAGGCAATATACAATTGCAACCAGGTTGATAAGATATATAAGGTTAATAACAACATCTGTTTTTTGTTTAATAGTGCTGCAAACAATCAGAACCGCAAACGGACAAGCCGGTGGTACAGGATCATGGTTTTTACCGTTGACCCTGGGCTTGATCTTTATTCCTTTGTTATACTATGTGGTAAAAGCTATGAATTCCGTCAAACACAAATAAACATAAGAATTATCCTGTTAGTTAAAGGCAGCGGGCATAATTTTTAAAAATGGTATCAAAAAAACCGCTGTTACTGATGTTCAGCTGAATGAAAAATTCAGGTAATAGATGTTCATGCCTTCTTTTAAAAAACGTTTTTCGTACGTTGTTTGTATTTTAAGGATCTCCGATAAATCCGGTTCATTGTACAGGTTACGTGTAATATAATTCTGACGATACCCGGCTTGTCGGATTACGTCAACAGTATAATTAAATAAACCTTCGCTATCTGTTTTCAGATGTACTTTGCCGTTAGGTTTTAAAATATTGTGATACATGGCAAGAAAACGAGGTGATGTCATTCGGTTTTTCTCCCGGCTGATTTGTGGCTGCGGGTCGGGAAATGTAATCCAGATTTCATCTGCTTCACCGGGTGCAAAAAATGATTCGAGATGTTCTATTTGTATCCGTAAAAAAGCGGTATTGTACATCTGATCTTCATTGGAAGTTTTTGCACCCCGCCACAGCCGGGCTCCTTTTTTATCAATGCCTATAAAATTTCTATCCGGAAACATTTTCCCCATATGAATTGAGTATTCCCCCCTGCCACATCCCAACTCCAGAATAAGTGGTCTCTGATTCTGAAAAACTTCATTGCACCATTTGCCTTTCAACGGGTAGTCGGTATCGCGAAAACCCGATCCGGGCTGAAACACGCGGTCGAGTTCTTCGAGCTCGGCAAATCGTTTTAGTTTATTTTTTCCCACAATATAAATTTCGTGTTGCAAAAATAAGGAATTCTTCAGTGCGGCAGCTTATAGCATCCTTTGTACTATTTTTGTGGAATGACTCAGGTAAAGCATGTTGTTTTAATTGCTCCTCTCGACTGGGGGCTTGGACATGCTACCAGGTGTATCCCCATTATAAGGGAACTTTCCTCCATGAATTGTGAGGTTATTGTTTCAGCGTCGGGTGGTGGAAAAATCATATTACAAACAGAGTTTCCAAAACTAAAATTTACCGACATTCCCGGATTTCCTGTCCGGTATCCCGAAAAGGGAAACATGGCCATATCTATGCTCAGGCAGGCCCCCGGCATATTAAAAGCCATCAGAAATGAGCACGCCATCTTAAACGACCTGATTGAAACACACCATATAACCCATGTAATTTCCGACAACCGGTATGGATTATATTCCACGAAAGTGCCAACAGCATTTATCACCCATCAGGTTCAAATAATGGCCGGCAGTGCCTTAAAGTTTCTGGAACCTGTTCTGAATAAAATCAGCCATACATTTATTCACCGCTTCCATGAGTTGTGGATCCCTGACTGGCCGTTACCGGATAGCTTGTCAGGTGAACTTTCGAATACCCGCCATATTAAAATACCTGTAAAGCACCTGGGTATCCTATCGAGATTTACCGGAATTTACAATAATCCCGTTAAGGAATATGATATCATTGCACTTTTATCGGGCCCCGAACCGCAGCGAAGCAAACTGGAAGAAAAACTCATAAGTTCACTTGGTGGATCACCGTACAAAACACTGGTGGTGCAGGGTATTCCGAAAAATGCCTTTCATGAGATAACAGGTAACCTGGAAATTATAAATGCTGTTTCGTCCCAGCGTCTCGAATCACTATTGCATCCCGAAACCCTTTTAATTTCCCGTTCAGGTTATTCCACACTCATGGATCTGGTCAATCTGAAACATAACAGAATCCTTTTTATTCCAACTCCCGGCCAAACCGAACAGGAATATATAGCCAAAATCTCGAAAATTAAATTCGGAGTTCCCTTTATTCAACAGTCGGATACCCTTCCGGATCCAGGCAACATCCAACAGGCACATCTTCCACTTTCACGCCCTTCACAAACAGGGGCGTGCTTAAGATCCTTTCTGAATAAAGGTATGCCGGTTCCTTACCGCAAAGGCCTTTCTGGCTAACGGCAACGACTTATTTTTTTTTGCCTGTTTATTATTGTGAAAATCAAATCACAATGCCATTTAATTCTTTCAAATTGCTTTCGCAGAGGTTTAATTGAATCTTTTTTTATAACATTGCATTTCATATGCGGTTGGTACCGGAATTATCTCCGGGCCATTAAAAGGGAATCCGGTGTAAATCCGGAACAGTCCCCGCTGCTGTAAGCCCGTATTCAACTTTCCTATTCATGAAACCACTGTAGCAAACCAAAACGCTGCGGGAAGGAGAAAAGGAAAGCGGGTGAGTCAGAAGACCTGCCACATAAATAGTGTTATTCCGTCTTTCGGAGGAAAAGCGATGAGTACGAACTGTTGAGTTATTTCAGTTTAGAGTTTCTCATTTTATTCTTTTCTGGAAGATTTGCATGTGTTCAAGTGAAAAAACCTTTCATGCAAATTGCGCAGTTTCTTTTTGCTGTACTGATTCTGTTCAGTGCGGGAACCAATGCTTTTGCCCAAACTGCCGATACCATCCGCCTGCAGCCGGTACAAGTGGATGCTTCGCGAATAACATTATTCGGCGCAGGCAGTCAAACCACCATCATCGATTCCGCATCGCTGGCGCCCTAT
Organism: uncultured Flavobacteriaceae bacterium; assembly: GCA_964587075.1. GTDB lineage: Bacteria > Bacteroidota > Bacteroidia > AKYH767-A > OLB10 > CAZPKJ01. Next base: position 3,054 of record CAZPKJ010000249.1, read on the forward strand.
CAACATCAGCATCTTGGTGATGTATTATCGGACCATACATCAGTTTTTATTAAAACCTATGGTTCGGGAAGTACTGCCACGCTCTCATCGAGAGGAACCGAAGCCAGACATACGGCAGTACTTTGGAACGGTTTTAATTTGAATTCTGCAAGTTTAGGAT
>CAZPKJ010000250.1:0-650 GCA_964587075.1 uncultured Flavobacteriaceae bacterium
CTTCACAGCTCAGCCGGCTAGCGCGTCCCGACGCATGTCGGGAAGGTCACCGGTTTCTCCCGACTGATCGGGATCCGGTATTCTCCACGTTGAAAAATCGAAGCATTGCAGTTAATACTGTGAGGCTTTTTGAGAGTTGGTGAAACTATTGTGGAACATTATAGAAGATTTTGTTATTGAGGAGTAAATAATTAAATTCCCGGTTTTCTTTGCTCTTAACTATCAATTTTTCTATTGCTTCATCATCCGCTTTGTTTCATGATTTTTTCCATCAATAATAAGCGTGTACGAATAAATTCCGCTGGTGAGGTCTTCACTGTACACTGTTAATGAACTGGCACCGCGGTGAGTGATTTCAAACTTCTGAAGTACTTTGCCGGAATGATCATAGAACATGATCATAGCATTTTTGACTGATTCCGGAATCTGATATGATATTTCAGTACTTTCATTGAATGGATTTGGGCTGTTTTGATTAAGGATTACGATGTCTTTAATGGAAAGTTCTAAGGATGACCTATTGTTGGCAGGAGGTTCTGATATTGAAGGGGACGAACAACATTGCGACAGCACTATAAGTATGGAATCTATTACTTGCTGTTGTTGTTTAATTGCCGTAAACAACACCGGTATTAAACCAGTATAATTCA
>CAZPKJ010000250.1:660-3204 GCA_964587075.1 uncultured Flavobacteriaceae bacterium
GCTTTGAAATCGACTTGCGGGTTGACTATGGTGCCGGACGTATCATAATCGGCAGGACTGGATACCCAGGTTACTAACTGCGGAGCCAATGCTTCAATATCTTCAGCCATAAAACCAATTTGATTCCCGCCGGGTAATGCTAAGGAAGGAAATGCCGTGTGATTGAATACATATGTTTTGGCCTCCAGTTGATTTAAAAACGCCGATGCATCAGTAAATGACTGGATGCTGTCTTTCAAAATGGAATCTGACGGGACAAATGCTTCACTGCTGTATGCGTTTCCATTAAAAAACGCCGCTGATTTTCCACCTCCAAAATTTTGAACATACAATTTTGCCAGGGTGCCATTCAGAATGGTTGGAGTTGGTGGAGCGGGATATCCAAATCCAATTCGTTGTTCGGCAGGACCTGCCTGAAATCCCAAAGAAACAAAATTGCTGGCATGCACACGATTTGAAGACCCGATAGAAATAGCATTTTCAATAGCAAGTGCGGCACTCAACGCGTGAGCGCCTGCGCCAATCATAATATTTCTGTTTCCTGAAGGAGAAGTTATATATGTTCCTCTACCAATGAGTACATTATTATCGCCATCAGGTATTCCTCCGTGACCGGCTTCCTGACCAATGTATGTATTTCCCTCTCCTGAATTAAAATTGTATCCTGCGCTATGTCCAACAAAAGTGTTGCTGGTTCCTTCAGTAAAATTGAAAGCAGTGTAGGCGCCTATAAATGTATTGTTATGACTGCTTGCATCACTAACCTGTGAACCTGCGGCATAACCAACAAAGGTATTGCGTTCTACCGTTCCAGCTACCGATGCTCCGGCGTTTTTTCCAATGTATACCCCATCATTGGCCGTTGTAACATTCGGACCATGGGTATCGGCATTACCTGCGCCTAAACCTATGGCCAGCACATTAGTTCCACCGATTCCATAATGGGAGTAGACCCGGCCTGGCGCCACACCATTCCACATGAATATATCGCCGGTTTGGGCATTCGCTCCTACCGTTGGTGTTAAGTATAAATTCCCGCCTAAATGAAGTTTCATATTTAAATTGGGACTTGTACCTACATTGATACCAACTGTGTGAGGTGCTGTTGGTGATTCATAAATACCCTGGGTTTTGCAGATTTCATTCGTTGAAGAAATTTTGGTAATAAAATTTGTAGCTATAAGCCCTCCTGAACAAGCTAAAACCGATCCACCTGAACCCGGTACATCACCTAGAATAACATCACCAGAACTATTCACCGTTAAAAATTTTGTGAACGTAGCAACCGAAGGTGATGCACTGGTGAGTGTCCGAAAACGCAAGCCACTATTACCAGTGGTAATTGGAGTTGTTGTATTTATTTCAAGTGCCGTTTGCGGTCCTGATGCAAATCCTGAAAGACCGATTCCAACCCTGGTTTGATTATTTCCCAGGATCATGTTATCTTGTTGGGTCACACTTGCGCTAAAACCTAAGGCCGTTGCATTGGTCAGATTATTTGCAGTTGAAGTTCCTGCCCCGATTAATGTAGTGGTTGAGGCTGTGGTTACGCCAGATCCGGACCGACTTCCCACAAAAGTGTTTAATGTTCCTGAATTGAGTAATCTTCCTGAAGTACTTCCATAATATGTATTTTCATTATCCAGACTATTGGAAAATCCAGCTTCAAATCCGGAAAAAGTATTTTGTGACCCATCTCTGTTTGAGAAACCTGCATTTGACCCGCTAAACACGTTTTCGTTACCTCGTTGGTTTGTAAATCCTGCCCGATATCCATAGAATGAATTGTCGTTTCCTGTAGTATTTGTTCGCCCTGAAACTGCTCCACCAAAAGTGTTATTGATTCCTAAGGTATTTGAAAGACCAGATTCAAAACCAAAAAATGTTAAATCGTTTCCTGTTGTATTGGCACGACCAGCCATTGAACCACCAAATGTATTGTTAGCACCATTAATATTATTCAGTCCGGACTCAAAACCTAAGAATGTCAAGTTGCTACCGGTAATATTGAGAGTGCCTGAATTTGCTCCCAGAAAGGAGTTGTTCCGGCCTGATGTGTTTGCATTTCCGCTGCTGTAACCAACAAAAGTATTCAGGTCGCTCTCATTCACCCTGCCAGCACTATTGCCTAAAAAAGTATTGAAATTTCCGGTGTTACTATAACCTGAGGAAGACCCTAAAAAGGAGTTTCCCGATGAACTATTGAGCGACGTTCCATTACCTGAAAGTACTCCAACAAAAGTGTTTACGGTTCCATTATTATATTCCCCGGCGCGGCTTCCAACAAAAACGCTTTCGCCTACGTTAGCTCCAACGCTTCCCGCATTCCATCCTACAAAGGTGTTGCCGCCGTTGTTGCCACTATGCAAGTTGCCGGAAAAAGCTCCTAAATACGTATTGGCAGTACTGCCGCCAATATTGATTCCCGATAAATACCCCAGAAATATATTTTCAGTAATATCATTGGTTTTCAAAATAATTTCATCGCTCCACCGGTAACCGAAATTGGGAAATGTACCGGGTATGAGGTTGATGTCATCCTGG
>CAZPKJ010000251.1:0-3194 GCA_964587075.1 uncultured Flavobacteriaceae bacterium
CCAGTGACCCCCTGCTTGTAAGGCAGGTGCTCTGAACCAGCTGAGCTAAGCTCCCATTTTTTTAAGGACTGCAAATATAAGGAGTATAATGTAAAATGCAAGAGTGGTTTTTAAAGTTAGAATGTTATCCGGCCAACGTACCCAAACAAGTGACTAATGGTTTGATTATTAGACCTAAAACGGATAGAAATAGGGGATAATGATGGAGGCCAGAATCCAAAAAATGATATTCAATGGCGTTCCTACCTTCAGGTAATCCTTAAATTTATAGTTACCTGGTCCGTAAATCATCGCATTGGTCTGGTATCCCATAGGGGTCATAAAGCTGAGTGATGCTGCAAATGCGACAGCCAGGATAAAGGGCCTGGGATCGACACTCATGCTGTCGGCTGTAACAATGGCTATGGGAGCCAGCAGCGCCGCAGTGGCATTGTTCGACATAAAGTTGGTGGATAAAAACGTTAGTCCGAAAAACGCCGACAATACCGCCTTGGGACCCAGCGAACCAATACTGTTAACGATTCCGTTTGCAAGCAATGCCGCAGCACCCGTCTTTTCAAGAGCAGCGCCCAATGACAGTACCCCGGCAAGCATAAATATCACTTTCCAGTCGATCGACTCATAAGCTTCTTCGGGTTTGATGAGTTTTAAAATAATCATTAACACCACGCCAACTGTAGCCGACAATACAATAGGGGCAATGCCCATGGCAGCACTGGATACAATTCCAATAACTATGAGAAGTGTCCACAGCAAACGCGACAAACGGAAATGACGATGAACAGTTTCTGAGTAAATCAGGATATCCTTATTTTTACGCAATTCATACAACTGCGTTTGGGTAGCGGAAATGAGCAATACATCCCCTGCAACCAGTTTACTCTTTCCTATTTTTTCGTGTACAATCTCATCCCGGTGACGTATGGCCAACACCGAAGCACCGGCGTGCCTGTTTCGAAAATTATACTCCTGTAACGACTTGCCATCTATTTTTGAATTGTTGGAAACAATCGCTTCAACAAGTATGATTTTACTTTGTAAGAGATCATCCTGTGTAATGGCTTTTTCAGACTTCATGGCCACTCCCTGGCGATCAATCAGTTTTTTTAATTTATCAATATCACAGCTTACCTTTAATACATCCCCGGCTTCAAAAATCAACTCAGGAAAAGGTAATATGATATTTCCTTCACGGGATATTTGTAAAATTTTAACATCCAGTTCACGTACCAGTTGTGAATCCTTGATGGCTTTACCAACCGATTTGGAATCGGACAATAAAACAATCTCCGTAAGGTAATTACCCATATCGAATTCCTCCACCAGAATATCCGTTACTTTCCGGTCGGGAAGTAAAAACCTGCCTGCAAAAATCATGTACAGCAGTCCTGCAACTAAAAAACATACACCCGCCGAAGTCATTTCAAACATCGATATGGGGGCGTGTCCCTGCCTTTCGGCGATGCCACTTACCAGAATGTTTGTGGAGGTTCCAATCAGGGTACATATTCCTCCCAGCAAGGCGCCAAAAGAAAGCGGCATCAGTAATTTTGAAGGGCTGATACCCGAATTTTTACTTACTGAAACTACAACCGGCAGCAGCAGGGCAACTACAGCGGTATCGTTCATAAAAGCCGATAATCCGCCCGATATTAACATCAGAAGAATTAAAGTAACATAATAGTTTTTCTTGCCATAGGAGGTTAAGAGGTTGTTTACCCCGTTTAATGCGCCCGACTTAAAAATAGCTGAACTGATTACAAACATACAGGCAACCGTGATGGTGGCCGTATTGGTAAATCCGGCAAACCCCTCCTGTGGAGTCAGTACTCCGGTTACCATGAGGAGTGTCATGGTAATTATAGAAACAGTATCAATTCCAAAACGCTCCGAAATGAAAAGATATAGAGTTACAACTATTACAATCAGTACAATGGCGATGTCGAACGTCATAGATGCAAATAAAGCATTTTAAGTGTTATTGTCCAATAGCTAAGAATTTCATGGCTTTCAAATGTAGTAATTTGATTTATCATGCAAGCCAAACTAATTGGAACAGAATCAGGAGCATTTATATTCCCGTGGGTTGCCGGGTTTAAAAACCGATTGTGTGGGATTCGGGCCGGAGCCGATTGTTAAATTATCCTTGGACATTAACCCGCCAACAAATTCATGGGTTCAACCCATAATGGTGTGAGATTTACCTCCGAATATTCTTAGCTCGTCATTTTTATATAGAGTACCCGCCAGTTGATTGCAGAATGTGACGGATTAAGTGATAGCTTTGGGAATATCTAACCCAACTGTCCCATGAAAACAAATGTCCTGTCAATGGTACTGGCTGCCATCTTAACCTGTTCCCTGGGTCCCGGCGTTTATGCGCAGCCATTCAGTATAGTAGTAAGCGGACCTGCTCAATACTGCATTCCGGGTCAAACCAGTTTATCGGTCACTCCTTCGGGTGGTATTTCATTCCGTTGGTTTGCGTACCCGGCGTATCCGTTTGGAATGCCATATACTACAGGACCTGTTTTTTACGCTCCGCCTACCGGCATGTGGATATGTGAAGTAACTACCGGTACGGGGGTTTATACCACCAATGTTGTAATGACACAGTATCCCGACCCGTATATAACGGCACCAGGCGGTACTACCACCTGTTCACCCGGAGGAGTTACATTACAGGATAATGCTTCCAGTATTTATTTTATGCCTATGTATAACAGTTATCAATGGCGGAAAGATGGCTCCAACATTCCGGGTGCCACCGGGTATACCTATCTGGCTACAGCTTCGGGCGTTTACACCTTGTATATAACCACAGGTTGCGGTTCGGCCATATCTAATCCCGTTACGGTTACTATCAGTAACTCTGTTCCAACTTCCACAACCATTACCGCAGGCGGACCAACAACATTTTGCAGTGGTGGAAATGTTGCTCTTTCGGTACCGTCAATCGCAACCACCTATCAGTGGAAAAGGAATGGAATAAATATCAGTGGAGCCACAACCTCAGGGTTCGTGGCTGTAACAAGCGGAAGTTACACCTGTACACTTGGAAATATGTGTGGGTCATTCACCACGCCGGCAGTGAATGTTACAGTGAATTCTTACCCGGCCGCATCAATCACATCATCGGGGCCGCTCACTTTTTGTTCAGGCGGCAGTGTTGTTTTAAATGCGGGCACAGGACC
>CAZPKJ010000252.1:0-3189 GCA_964587075.1 uncultured Flavobacteriaceae bacterium
TTTGGTAATGAAGGGGATGTTCTTGTTGCTATAAGTACCAGCGGTAATTCGGCAAATGTTTTAAAAGCTGCGGATGTTGCCATTAAAAAGAATATGAAAGTTATTGCACTGACCGGTAAAGATGGTGGAAAACTGGCAGCGAAATGTGATGTTGAAATCAGAGCGCCTTTTTCGGAGTATGCCGACAGGGCCCAGGAAATTCATATAAAAGTAATTCATTCGCTGATATGGTATATGGAGCGGGAGCTGTTTGAGGTATAAATTGCTGAAAGATCAATAGATTTACCAACCATAAAAAAAAGGGTTGTGATTAATTTCACAACCCTTTTTCACATATACAATTGCTGTTAGTAGCTCAGAATTTTTACGTGTGTATTCCCATTTACCGACCATGTTACCTTGTAACCATAGGCGCAGGCGTAAGGAGTTGGGTTACCGCTCTGGTCAACACCCATAACAAGCTCAAAGTTTGAATTCGAAACATTGTGTGTAAGTGAACCGGCGTTTGGCCTCCATAAACCACAATAGGTGTTTGAAACCAGGGGCACTGTGTAGTATGTAGTGAAGTTCTGTCCAAATCGGTTCAATCCCCATGAATCAACGGCATTAAATCCATTTAGTGTGGTGTCGCCATTGGCGGTGAAATTAATCCGCGGGCTGTTGGGACCGCTGGGTGTATAGGTCCACTGGGTAAGACGGGCAATGTTCCACGACGCCGTAGCACCATTGTTAAATAATACATTTACATTAAACGCACGCGCCTGGTATTTGAGCGTCGCCGATCCGGTAACAAATCCTATCCAGTCGTTTCCATTGATGTTTTTAAGTGTTTTTACGCCATTAAGAGTTATGGATTTGTTATCATACAACCGCACAACTTTAAAATTAATATAAGTTACGGTTAACACAGCATTAACATCGCTCCAGTAGTTTCCGCTGGTGAGCTGAACTTTGATTTGACCTTCACGGGTACGCGACGGGCTGAAACATGGAGTTACGCCATCGAAGTTAAAGAATAGAATTTTTTGTGCTATTTGGGAAGAATCAATGGTTGCGCCACATAAAGGGCTTGATAAAACCCCGGCTTCTGATGATAATTTTCCAAATGTGGGAATTTCACTTAGTGCATTGTTAATGTCATTGTCGGCCTGGTCAACTTCACTCTTCATAAACTGGCTGTCTTCATTGAATTGCCTGAAGTTTGAATCAAGTTCAGTATCCTTTTCATCTTTTTTACACGATTGCAGGGTAATAGCCAACAGGCTGATGGTTACCAATGCATAAATTGTTTTTTTCATTTTGATTTTTTTTGATGGTGTAAATCTACGGTGAATTGCATTATGATAAACTTTTGACACGTAAACTTTTCAAGAGTTTAACACACTAAAAGTAGCTGTAAATCATTGATAAATAATAAATTAGATTAACTGTTTTAACACCACCCAAACCGGTTCACGGTTTTCTGTAGCCGGAAAACGCAATTTCGGTAGCTATTATTGTTGACAAACGGTGTGCCAGAGATATAAATGTATTCAGGTGTTAAGCGTTTATTATAGTTTGTTAACCGAAAATCTATTAGTAGCTTTGTTACATTGTTTTTTCATATTCAGTTTTTTTAGCAGAATAATATATTTTTCATGAATTATAAATTTTCACATTCAACTTTTTTATCATGCTTATCAAAACTTTTGGCAGTGCCGTATATGGCATCAATGCAACCACTATTACTGTAGAAGTAAATTGCGATAACGGCACACGGTTTTACCTGGTAGGTTTACCCGATAATGCCGTTAAGGAAAGCCAGCAACGTTTATTGGCCGCCTTTAAAAATGTCGGCTTCCGCATGCCCGGAAAAAAAATTGTTGTAAACATGGCTCCTGCCGATATTCGTAAGGAAGGGAGCGCTTATGATTTAACCATTGCCATGGGTATATTGGGTGCCTCTGCTCAAATCCCTGTAACGGGTATTGAAAAGTATATTATCATGGGTGAGCTGTCGCTCGACGGGAATGTATTGCCTATTAAGGGAGCGCTTCCTATAGCCATACAGGCAGCCAGGGAAGGGTTCAGGGGGTTTTTTCTTCCACGTGAGAATGCGCGTGAGGCAGCTATTGTAGACCAACTCGAAGTATATGGTGTCGATAATATCATTGAGGTAATAAACTTTTTTAAGGGTGAATCGGCTCCGGAAAGAACTATTGTGGATATTAAGAAGGAATTTGAAAATATCCAAAGCCAGGTTGAAATTGATTTTTCGGATGTAAAAGGACAGGAAAACATCAAGAGGGCGCTTGAAATTGCATCTGCTGGCGGACATAATATCATCCTGATAGGACCGCCCGGGGCGGGTAAAACCATGCTGGCAAAACGAATCCCAACAATTCTTCCTCCGCTCACGGTTGAAGAAGCTCTTGAAACCACAAAAATACATTCGGTAGCGGGCAAGGTTGGGCGAAACACATCGCTTATCAGTACTCGTCCTTTTCGTTCACCACATCATACTATCAGTGATGTGGCGCTCGTTGGCGGAGGAGGAAATCCGCAGCCGGGTGAAATTTCACTGGCACACAATGGCGTATTATTTCTTGATGAGTTACCGGAGTTTAAACGTACAGTTCTTGAGGTCATGCGCCAGCCTCTTGAAGAAAGAAAAGTAACCATATCGAGGGCAAAAATGTCGGTCGATTTTCCGGCAAGCTTCATGTTGGTTTCTTCGATGAACCCCTGTGGTTGTGTGGACTATTTGGAGGATTTACGGAAAGTAGTGGAGTATAACAAAATGAGATCTGAATGTTCTCATTTTCAATAGTTATGTTCTCGGTTAGCTCTTCGATAATGTTTCGTTTGGCTTCCTTTTCAAGCTTAGGCCAATGGTCATATAAATTCTCCGCATTTTCCAAAATATGATCGCCATTTAACTGTTGGGTTTTGAGAAAATCTAGTTGACCTTGCAGTTCAGCTAAGGTTCCTTCAAGTTGATGGACTTGGGTTTTTATAGGCTGGAAATAGGTTCCAAAATCCTCCGTTGGTAGATTCCCTGTAGAATGGAGCTTTACCAATTTATCCATCTCATCTTTTAACCGAATCTTTTCTTTACTTAAAACAGATACTTCTTCAAGCTTCATTTGAAGGGCATCGTTTGCCCTTGTAAGGAAGGTTTGGATGTCACTTTTGGTTAGCAAAAACGAC
>CAZPKJ010000253.1:0-3184 GCA_964587075.1 uncultured Flavobacteriaceae bacterium
GAACTCCGAGATTAGCTGACCATTCAGTTTCGCGATAACTGCACATCAAGGGTCATCAATGCTACACAATCGAATGCTTACCGGAAATCGTCAGCCAGGAAAATGCACCGGTCGCAACTGGAACTGTATCAGTATTTCCAGAAAAAGTTAAAAAAGTAGAATTTAAGATTAATTTAACATAATTTAGCGGCTGTTGGAAAGTAACAAAATATTAAGATTCGCATCGGTAGATATTGGCTCCAATGCCATGCGGTTACTGCTTTGTAATGTATACGACGGAAATGACGGCCCCGTTTTTAAGAAAACAGAATTATACAGGTTTCCGCTCCGGCTCGGCGAAGATTCCTTTCTGAAAGGGTATATAAGTGAAGAAACCATCAGGAACCTTTGCAGGGTTATGACAGCTTACCGGCTTTTTATAGAAGCCTACGGTGTTGTAAGTTTTCGTGTTTGTGCCACTTCGGCCATGCGTGAAGCCTCTAATCAGAGTGAGGTCATAAAGCGGGTAAAAAAAGAATCAGGACTGCAAATTGAAGTTATTGATGGTGCTTATGAGGCTAAACTGATTTACTCAAATCATGTCGAAGAACATCTCGACCACGATTTCCCCTACCTGTACATTGATGTTGGTGGAGGTAGTACCGAGGTAACACTGTTTGCCGGGGGCCGGGTTGTGGATTCGGGTTCATTCAACATTGGAACTATCAGGATGCTGCACGATATGGTAAGCCGTGAACAGTGGAGCGACTTTAAAAGCAATGTGAAGCGGATCACCAATGGATATGAAGGTATTATCGGTATTGGGTCGGGCGGTAACATCAATAAGATTTTTAAAATGGCCGGGAAAAAAGATAACCGCTTTGTTTCGCTTTCGCGAATACGGGAGCTTGCCGATATGGTGTCGGCACTCAGTGTTGAAGACAGGATCGCTGAGTTGCGGCTCAACCCCGACCGTGCCGACGTAATTGTACCGGCTTTCAGAATATTTATCGCAATCATGAAAGCAGCGTCTATCGAAAAAATTATGGTTCCGCAGGTGGGTCTGTCCGACGGAATTATTCATCTGCTATATGAGGAATATCTGAAAAGTGCCGTTCATTAAATTTCGTTTATCATAACTAACTTTTCTTAATACTGCCAGACGTGTTATGGTTCGCAATTTAAAACTATGCGAAACTTTTGATCGAAATACTCTGTCACTGAAGTGCCTTCCTTTTTCACAAATTAATAACATATTTTAGTAATTTATAATTTCTGAACAGTATTTGACTTAACAATGAATTAATTTGAAGGTAACAGCCACTTAATTCATTCATGGTTTTTTTGCACCATGAATACTCTTAAGTTGTTACCCATGAACCATTCCCTATCATATTCCGGTTTTACGAAGTCTGTTTTAACCGTATTACTCTTAACACTGTTTTTTTATGCCGGTTCCATTCAAAATCTGTTTGGCCAGCATGGCTCTGTTTCAGGCCTGGTTACCGAAGCTTCCACAGGAATGGGATTGCCAGGTGCCAGCGTTTATATTGAAGGTACCACAACCGGATCCATTACGGGTTTGGATGGCGATTTTAAAATTGTGAATGTCAGTTCAGGAAAAGTTAACCTTAAAGTAAGTTATGTGGGTTATGTTACCGAAACTATCCCCGGTATTGTTGTAAAAGAGGGAGAAAATTCTGTTGTCCGGGTTATACTCAAACAAAATGTAAATCAGTTGTCAGGTGCCGAAGTGTATGCCGTTAAACGAACACATACCGAAAATGCGGTTTTGATGGAAATCAGGAAAAGCGAACAGGTAGTGAACGGTGTTTCGAATCAGCAAATTTCGCGGTCGCAGGACAGAACCGCGGGAGAAGTGGTAAAGCGAATTCCCGGAGTCACCCTGATGGATAACGGATATGTAAATATCAGGGGACTCGGTGAACGTTACAATCAAACACTTTTGAATGGCATTGTTGCTCCGGGAATGGAAGCCGATAAAAAAGCATTCAGCCTGGATGTGATCCCTTCCAGTATGCTCGACCGTTTGATGGTATATAAGACTGCAGCACCTGAACTGCCCGGCGATTTTGCGGGAGGTATCATTAAAGCTATTACACGAAATAATGTTGAAGAGAATCAGGTGCAGGTAAGCTACACGGCAGGTGTACGGGCAAATACAAGCTTTAATGATTTTTATCAGGCACCTAAAGGCGATTCCGACTGGCTGGGAACCGATGATGGAACCAGAGGACTTCCGGCTGGTTTTCCCGAAAGCCTGTATGATGTGCAGAACTCTTCACAGCTGGCAGCACTTGGAAGGCAACTCCCCAACGCATGGACCGCTGCTAAAATAAAAGCGGGTCCCGATCACCGGTTTGCAACTACACTGCTTAACCAGGTTAAACTGGGAAAAATAAGGGCTTCCAATGTTACCACTGTTCAGTACAGCCTGACCTATGATTCGCACGAGGCTTCTAATTTCAGTTACAACGCCTATGATCAGGAAGCAAACCGAAGCGATACCATTTACGCTTATAACGACCGTGCTTATAAAGAGAATGTAAGGATTTCTCTCATCCATAACTGGTCGTTGCTCTTTGCCAGCGGATGGAAACTCGAGTTCAGGAATTTTTTAAACCAACAGGGATCCAACCAGGCAATACTGCGTTCGGGAAGCAATTTTGAAGAGGGCAGCCTGGTTAAAAGTTATGCCTACCGGTACCAGGAACGTACCGTTTACAGCGGCCAGTTAAGCGGAATGCACGATTTGTTTTCGGACCGTTCGAAAGTTGATTGGACCATAGGTTATGCCCATGCACATTCGGCGGAGCCCGACTTCAGGCGTATCCGCACCAAAAAAGACCTCAATGCAACCAGCGACTCTGTTCCCTACCAGGTAATCATCGCGCCCTCGGCATCCACAGTAGACGCCGGCCGTTTCTATTCTGACCTTTACGAAAATACCGGAACCGCCGCGTTAAATTATGAACATGCACTTGGTAAACGTGACGGCATACTGCAACCAAAACTAAGAACAGGATTTTATTCCGAATACAAAAACCGGACATTCGATGCAAGGTGGATGTCTTACAAACAGGCAAGACTTGGTTACTTTGATAATACGCTACTTTACCAGCCGCTTGATCAGGTTTTCGCTCCTGAAAATATCAACGATTCAACCGGCTTTAAGCTCGAAGAG
>CAZPKJ010000254.1:0-3172 GCA_964587075.1 uncultured Flavobacteriaceae bacterium
TATGCCATTGTACGGCCATCGCAGATTGCCATTACACCACGGTATGAAACACGTACATTTGAACTGGCCATGCCACTTACATTTTATGAATTCAGTACACCACACCTGGGGGTTGCTCTGCGGTACAGGTTTTTCGTGCTTGGCACCGACAGGCTCGGTTCATTTACCGGATTGTGGAACACGACCGGATACGATTTGTATTTCGGACTGAAGTTTAATGTGTGCGAAAAGCGAAATAAAAACCGAAAGGATCCCTTTTGTCCCGTAAACTGATGGTAACTATTTTTTGAAGTTTGATGAAACTACCAGAGATTTATCGAGGGCCGAATAATCATAAAATCCTTTCGCGGTTTTTTTACCAAGGTTCCCGGAAGTAACCATATTAACCAGAAGCGGACATGGGGCATATTTAGGGTTGCCAAAACCTTCGTGCATCACCCGGAGTATTGAAAGGCATACATCGAGTCCGATGAAATCAGCCAGCTGCAAAGGGCCCATGGGATGTGCCATACCCAGCTTCATAACAGTATCAATTTCTTCGACACCAGCAACTCCCTCGTACAAACTGCAGATGGCTTCGTTAATCATGGGCATTAATATTCTGTTCGCGACAAAACCGGGGTAGTCATTTACTTCAACCGGTGATTTCCCCAGCTTTCGCGAGATGTCGAAAACAGCGCGGGTCACCTCATCACTGGTACTGTATCCCCGTATTACCTCTACCAGTTTCATTACCGGGACAGGATTCATAAAGTGCATACCAATTACCTTGTCGCCTCTTTTGGTCACGGATGCTATTTTGGTGATGGAAATGGAGCTGGTATTGGATGCCAGTATCGCGTCGGCCTTGCAACACCCATCGAGTTCACGGAATATATTCAGCTTAAGATCGACATTTTCGGTTGCGGCTTCAACCACCAGGTCGCTTGTTGATGATCCGGAAGGGATGCTTGTAAAGGTGGTTATATTAGCAAGTGTTGATTGTTTTACATGTTCATCAATAGTTCCTTTAGATATCATCCGGTCGAGGTTGGCCGAAATGGTTTTAACGGCTTTATCGAGGGCATCCTGGCGGATATCGATTAATGAAACACTAAACCCGTTTTGAGCAAACACATGTGCTATGCCGTTACCCATGGTTCCCGATCCGATTACTGCTATATTTTTTATCATAGAATTTTTATTTTCCCTTACGCTGAAGGATGGTTCTGACTGTATAGAATAATATTTTTATATCAAGGGCCAGCGACATGTTTTCGATGTATATAACATCGAATTTCAGTCGTTCTACCATTTCATCCACATTTTCGGCATAACCGAATTTAACCTGCCCCCATGAGGTAATGCCCGGTTTAACTTTGTGCAGATGGCGGTAATGAGGTGCTATAGGCATTATCTGGTCAATAAAATATTGCCTTTCGGGACGGGGCCCTACCAGCGACATATCCCCTTTAAGTACATTCCAGAACTGAGGTATTTCATCGAGACGGGTTTTACGCATAAACCTCCCGAATGGGGTGATACGGTTGTCGTTTTCGCTCGACAACATAGGTGTTCCCGACTCCGCATCGGTATACATGGAACGGAATTTATATATGTTAAATGGCAACCCGTGCAAACCGATTCGTTCCTGGACGAAATAAACCGGGCCCCTTGATGTAAAGATTATGATGAGTGATACAATCAGAAAAACCGGTGAAAGCAAAATAATCAGCAGCAGCGAAACAACAATGTCGATAAGCCTTTTCACAGCCTGCTGCCATACAGGCATAAGGTCGGGCGAAATTTCAATAAGCGGAGCCCCGAAAATACCATTCATTTTTACCGAACCCGAAAGGATGTCATACATATCCGGAATGATTTTTACAATTACCGGGGTATCTTCCAGCATATTCAGTATTCTGCCAATACTTTCATGCTCCTGCGATTCAATGGCAATAATAACCTCCTCAATTTTTCGTGTTTCAATAACCTGCCTGAGGTCGTTAATGGAACCCAGATGGGGTAAAATACCTTTCAGCAGATGGCCGTTGTTATGGTCAACATGAATAAAGCCAATAAACAGGTTCCCCTGGCTCTCGGGTGCCGATTGCAATTCATTATACAGTTTCAGTGCTTTGGTATTACTGCCAACCAGGATAGTATTAAAACCAATTTTACGGGTCTTTATTTTGTGTCCGGTAATGGAAGTTAAAGTAAACCTCACGGTCGCCGTAATTCCAAAGTGCAATCCGAGTAAAACCAGGATGGTGTTATAATAGCTTTTATAGGAAACGATGGTATCATCGAGCAGCAGCGTAAAAAAGATGATCAGAACACCTATAACGGATATGTATAAGGTTTGCCCGAATTCCTTTAGTCTCGATTTGCGGAAAATGTTGGAGTAAGTACCGGTGAATGCATAAGCTATGACCCACAGAGCCGGGATGAGGAATATTCCTAAGTAAAATTTTGAATCGTAGTTCCAGTCGGGTGTGAACCCGAATTTTTCGGTTTCAATGCAGCTTTTCCTGTAAATATAAAACAAAGCCCACGCCAGTGAAGCACTTATGTAATCGGCAATTATATACTTGGCCGCCTGAAGTTTTTTGTTCATCAGAAATGTACTACTTTGATATTATCCAGGTAAAAAACAGATTTGGCTACCGAAGGGTCTTTAAGAGCCGAAAAATATACTTTAAATCCGGTGGCCGAACCCCATGCACTTACTGTATAACCCAATTGAATATAAATCTTGTTCCAGGTGTCGGTTGGATTTAGAGTATAAATATGTGCCTTTTCGGTTGTGGTACCGGGTATGGTAATGAACAAACCTATTGAAAGAGGCTGATTGATTTTGTAGTCGAGCTCTAAAAAAACGGCAGCACCGGCGCCGGGCAAATCGTAGTCGCCTGTTGATGTAACCTCAAACCAGGTATCAGCCGAATCGAGGTAAGCTACACCGCTGCCCGCGCCTTCAAATATATTGGGGTCGCCCGCCGGCAACTGGTACATGATAGTATCGCTTTGAGCGGTTGAAGTTAGGCTGAATCCCGATCCTTCGAACGCTTCGGAGTATGCATTTTGTGTGGCATCAAAATAGGAAGTTACCGGATTGAATGAAACAGTTCCGGTAGGTTCCAGGGTTACATCCTGAATGTAAGGCCTGTAAAAAGGGTAGGGTGAACGGGTG
>CAZPKJ010000255.1:0-2118 GCA_964587075.1 uncultured Flavobacteriaceae bacterium
GCAGGCCAGCGGGTTGCCATTTGTGATCAGCTGGAAGACCCTAAAACAACCAAAACCATTGTAAAGAGAGGAGTTACCGAACTGGTTACCCCCGGCATGGCGTTTTCCGACAAAATCCTCGATCATAAATCGAATAATTTCCTGGCAGTCATCCATGAAAATGGAGCCGACCGCGGCATCGCGCTTTTGGATGTATCAACCGGTGAGTTTATGTGTACCCAGGGGAAAAACGAGTACATCGACCGCATACTATCCAACTTTAACCCGAGCGAAGTAGTAGTATCGAGGTCGGCTTCAAAGGATTTTGTGAATCAATATGGTGACAAATACTATCATTATCATCTCGATGACTGGGTTTTTACCAGAGAGTTTGGCGAAGAAACGCTGTTGAAGCATTTTGAAACCACGTCATTGAAAGGATTTGGAATCCATGAATTGGATGTGGCCATTGTAGCTTGTGGTGCCGCAATGTATTATCTGCGCCTTAATCACCAGGACAAACTGAAACACATTACTTCGCTTTCGCGGATAGATGAGGCACGGTACGTATGGCTTGACAAATTCACTATACGAAATCTCGAATTGGTAAGCTCGGTTCACGACAATGCCAGGACATTGGTGGATGTACTCGATAAAACGGTAAGTCCTATGGGAGCCCGGCTCCTGAGGAGATGGATCCTGATGCCTTTAAAAGATAAGGAGCCTCTTACGGAGCGCCAGGAGGTCGTTGGCTGGTTTATTACTCATCCCGACAAGGCTATTCAAACTGCCACCCTCATCAGCGGAATCGGAGACCTCGAAAGGCTCATATCAAAAGTTGCAGTGCAGAGGGTCACCCCACGTGAACTGATACAACTTAAAAGGTCGCAGGAAGCCATTACACCTTTACGGCAACTTTGTGGCAGCTCAGAAATTTTACCGCTTAAATTATTAGGTGACCAGCTCAATGCCTGTCCCGAACTCATCAGCATATTAAATAAAACCCTTCAGCACGACCCCCCTGCCCTGATTTCAAAAGGCGGTGTTATAAGGGAAGGTGTTTCAGCGGAACTGGATGAATTGCGACAAATTGCATATTCGGGCAAAGACTATCTGCTGCAAATTCAAAACCGCGAAACGGAACGAACCGGCATTGGTTCATTAAAAATTGCATTCAACAATGTATTCGGCTATTATATTGAAGTTACCAATGCTCATAAACATAAAGTGCCAGCTGAATGGACCCGCAAACAAACACTGGTCAATGCCGAGCGGTATATCACAGAAGAGCTGAAGGTGTATGAGGAAAAAATCCTGGGAGCTGAAGAAAAAATTCTTGCCATCGAAGAGCGGATTTACAACGAACTGGTAGCCAATATTGCCGAATACATTGCACCCATACAGGCAAATGCCTCTGGTATTGCCAGACTCGACTGCCTGCTTTCGTTTGCAACGGTTGCTGTCGATAACCGGTATGTAAAACCTGAGCTCAACGATACCCTGGTGCTCGAAATTAAAGGAGGCCGGCATGCGGTTCTTGAAAAACAGTTACCACCGGGTGAATCCTATGTAGCCAATGATGTTTACCTCGACCCCGCTTCGCAACAAATCATGATAATCACCGGTCCCAATATGTCGGGAAAATCGGCATTGCTGCGACAAACCGCATTGATAGTCATCATGGCCCAGATAGGCAGTTTTGTTCCGGCTGAGGGGGCCAAAATAGGATTGGTTGACAAAATATTTACCCGGGTTGGCGCTTCTGATAATATTTCATCGGGTGAATCAACTTTTATGGTAGAGATGAATGAAACGGCAAGCATTCTGAATAACTTGTCGCCTGCAAGTTTGGTGATCCTGGATGAGATTGGCCGGGGTACATCCACCTATGATGGTATTTCAATTGCCTGGGCTATTGCCGATTATATACACGAACACCCCACAAGCAGGGCAAAAACGCTTTTTGCTACACATTATCATGAACTGAATGAGATGGCTGGGAGCCTCAGGCGTATCCGGAATTATCATATTGCCATTCAGGAAACCGGACACAAAATCCTGTTCCTGCGGACTTTAACACCCGGAGGCAGTGAGCACAGTTTTGGTATTCATGTAGCTAAAATGGCTGGTATGCCCTCT
>CAZPKJ010000255.1:2128-3171 GCA_964587075.1 uncultured Flavobacteriaceae bacterium
GATGCTTGAGCTACTCGAAAAAGCGCACAGCAATGCCGAACTGGTAAAAACCGCGGTGCGGAAAAGTGAGCAGGATGCCTTTCAGCTCAGTTTCTTCAAGCTCGATGACCCGTTGCTGGAGCAAATCCGGGAGGAAATACTGCAAACAGATATCAACACACTAACCCCTGTAGAGGCGCTGATGAAGTTGAATGAAATTAAAAAATTGATTACCAATAAATAAGAGTCTCGTTTTTTTTATATATCTTATTTTGATTTCAAGGGTATAGGTTATAAATTTGCAATCCCAAAACTATGTGGCAAATCGTGTCATTAATTTGTAGGGTATTGAAAATACAATAAATGAGCTCTCTAACGTGACCCAAACAGGGTAAACGAAAATATCCGCCAGAGGCGGACCTAAGACGGATTTAGCGAGATCATGCTTGCATCGGGTCAGTCTCAGATAGTTCTTTGATAATAGTAATTGCGAAAGTAGCTCAGTTGGTAGAGCGCGATCCACCGCGGCGGATCGAGGTCGCAGATTCGAACATATCGAGTTTGAATTAATTTGAAATAATGACTTAAAAAATATTGCGAAAGTAGCTCAGTTGGTAGAGCGCGATCCACCGCGGCGGATCGAGGTCGCAGATTCGAACATATCGAGTTTGAATTAATTTGAAATAATGACTTAAAAAATATTGCGAAAGTAGCTCAGTTGGTAGAGCGCGACCTTGCCAAGGTCGAGGTCGCCGGTTCGAACCCGGTCTTTCGCTCCAAGCCCTTTCAAGGTTGAAAGGGCTTTTGTGTTGAAATGAGAATTCACTGCAAATGTTGCCAGCAGTGAATGGTGCGCTTTAGCACTCTCATTCACTGCCTGGGTGGTGCCCGCCTGACCGCCGGCGCTGAGCAAGGCGGGCAGGGAATTGGTAGACCCGCCTTCGGGCAAAGCCCTTCGGCGGGCAAGCACGCTGGATAAAAATCGAATTGGATTTTAAGTCCTGCGAAGTTTCGTTCTTATTTTAATTTTAGTTACAATTTATGGTTACTGCCCTCCATCGCCA
>CAZPKJ010000256.1:0-1504 GCA_964587075.1 uncultured Flavobacteriaceae bacterium
TGGCAGGTGCAACAGGACAGGGAAAGTCGGTTGGTCTGAATGCCGTTCTGGTTTCATTGCTTTATAAAAAACACCCTTCGCAGGTTAAATTCGTACTGGTTGATCCAAAAAAAGTAGAGTTAACTCTTTTCAAAACCATCGAGCGCCATTTCCTTGCCAAACTGCCAGGTGAAGAAGAAGCCATTATAACCGATACACGAAAGGTGGTTAATACCTTGAATTCATTGTGCATTGAAATGGATCAGCGTTATGAATTACTAAAAGATGCTCAGGTGCGGAATATCCGTGAATACAATGCCAAGTTTGTGAACAGGAAACTGAATCCTAATAACGGGCACCGGTTTCTTCCGTTCATAGTTCTGGTTATCGACGAATTTGCCGATCTTATCATGACCGCCGGAAAGGAAGTGGAAACACCTATTGCGCGGCTGGCCCAGCTCGCCCGGGCAATTGGTATCCATTTAATCATAGCTACCCAAAGGCCGTCGGTTAATATTATTACCGGAACCATAAAAGCCAACTTCCCGGCAAGACTGGCCTTCAGGGTTACCTCTAAAATCGACTCCCGAACCATACTTGATACGGGTGGTGCCGACCAGCTGATAGGCCGGGGTGATATGCTGTTGTCGACCGGTGCCGACCTAATCCGTTTGCAATGCGCTTTTGTTGATACCCCCGAAGTGGATGAAATTACCGGCTACATAGGAAACCAGCGCGGCTACCCCGAAGCATTTCAGCTTCCCGAATATGTAGGTGAAGGCGAATCGGGAGGATCCGGTGAATTTGATGCTTCCGACCGTGATCCTCTCTTCGAAGATGCTGCCCGAATGGTTGTTCAGCATCAGCAGGGGTCGGCTTCATTACTGCAGCGTCGCCTGAAGCTTGGGTATAACCGGGCAGGCCGCCTGATCGACCAGTTGGAGGCTGCGGGTATCATTGGACCCTTTGAGGGAAGCAAAGCCCGCGAAGTAAAAGTTAAAGATCCTATATCTTTGGAACAGTATTTGAGTGTAGGTAAGTAACTTAATAACTACAAATCTTTAAAAATGAAATATTTAAAGCCATTTCTTGGTTTGGCGATGATGCTACTTATCGCCTTTCCGTCTATCGCTCAAAGCAAAAAAGACCCTAAAGCCCAATCTATCCTGAATGGAGTGAGTTCTAAATACAAGGCGTCAAAATCAATAAGCGCCTCTTTCAAAATCGTTTCGCACGATCAAAAGAATAAATCAACCGATCAGCAAACAGGGTCCATTTTGCTAAAAGGTGATAAATATAAACTTACATTACGCGGACAGGAAATTATTTCGGATGGAAAAACCGTGTGGACGTACATTAAGGAAGCCAACGAAATTCAGGTCAATGATGTTGCTGAACGAAGCGATGGTATTTCTCCGACCAACATTTTTACTATTTACGAAAAAGGATTTTCAACGAAGTATATCGGTGAAGCCAAAGAAAATAATATCCAGGTTCAACAGATAGAACTGGTACCCGACGACAA
>CAZPKJ010000256.1:1514-3127 GCA_964587075.1 uncultured Flavobacteriaceae bacterium
AATAAATCCTATTTCAAGATTCTGTTAAGCATCAATAAAAACGAAAAAGTTATCGCCAGTGCCAAAATATTTGAGAAAAGCGGTACGCATACCACCTACTCCGTCGAAAAACTAAACATGAAATCGGATGTTCCTGATGCTTCGTTTTCTCTTGATGCATCAAAATACAAAGGTGCCGAAGTAATTGATTTGAGGTAACACGTATAGCTCATGAATTAAATAAAAAAGACCATCATAAAACTGATGGTCTTTTTTTTTGGTGATACTGTTTTATGTTTACCTCACCAGTGTAACCCTGCCATTCATCTGATGTGTTCTGCCAAACACATCCTTCAACCTGACATCATACACATAAACATCCTGTTGTGCAACAGAGTTGTTTTTCTGAACGGTTCCATCCCAGCCACCCTCAAGTCCGTAACTGGTATAAATATTTTCACCCCACCGGTTATAAATATTCAGGGTTACTTCAACAATACCCAGGCCTGAGATATTAAAGAAATCGTTTGTTCCGTCATGATTGGGAGTAAAGGCATTGGGGATAAATACCGTAAATTCAGGAATGATCTGAATGAGCTGCCTGGCTGTATCAATACAACCATATGAATTCATAACGATAAGAGTAACTTCATACGTTCCGGTATCGGAATATGTATGTGTAGGTTCAAATACATTCGATCCGCTGCCATCACCAAAGTTCCATGTATAAACAGTACCACCCGATGAATTATTAATAAAGTTAAATACCGGATTTAAAATACTTGTCTGATAGGGATCAGGTGTAAATGCCGCATCCGGTCCGGGGTAAATAGTAATGATATTGGGCTGAGTGAATGTTTCGCTGCATCCCATATCGGTTGTAACTGTGAGCGATACACCATATGTTCCGCTTTGTGTGTAAACCGTTGAAGGGTTTTGTAAGGTTGATGTGAGCCCGTTGCCAAAATCCCAGTACCACGATGTGATGGTTCCCGAAGTTACAAACGAACTGTCGGTGAAGTTTACGGTAAGCGGTCCGCAACCGGCTGCCTGACTGTAAGTGAATCCGGGCACAGGTAATGGAAATATAGTTATCTGTTGTGTTACGGTATCCACACAACCATTGTCGGATGTTACAATAAGTGTTACACTATAAACACCAGCTGAAGCAAATGTATGCGACGGATTTGTTGCGGCCGACAACGGACTGCCGTCGCCAAAATTCCATGAACTCGATACAATGGTACCCGTCGAAATGGTTGAAGTATTGGTAAACTGTACCTGTGATCCTTCACATGCATTCGAGAATTCGAAATCGGCATCAGGAGCCGGTGATACGGCAACAGCCATAGTTGCTGTGGCAACACAACCATTTCCATTGGTCATGGTAAGCGAAACATTATAGGTTCCGGCACCCATGTACTGATGAACAGGGCTTTGAATATTGGCCATGGAACCATCACCAAATGCCCACTGATATAAATATGTACTGGTATCGCCTGCTGCGGTTATGTTACTGAATGTTACAGGATCATACACACAGTTGCTGTTGGCTGTTATAACCGGCACAGGCAATGCGTAAATACCAATCGAATCGGTATAGGTTGCCGAGCATCCAAACACTGAAGTAACAG
>CAZPKJ010000257.1:0-3105 GCA_964587075.1 uncultured Flavobacteriaceae bacterium
TTCATCAATTGTTTTTGAAATCGGTTTTCCGGCTCCGTGCCCTGCTTTAACATCAATCCGAATAAGCAGCGGATTCACATTTGCCGGTCGTTTTTCCTGCAGGGTAGCAATATATTTGAAAGAATGGGCCGGCACTACACGGTCGTCGTGATCGGCTGTTGTAACCATTACAGCCGGATATTCTGCCGAACTGTTGATATTGTGTATCGGTGAATATTTATACAAATTGGTAAAGTGGTTAATGCTGTCGCTGGACCCATATTCAACAACCCAGCCCCATCCTACAGTAAATTTGTGGAACCTGAGCATATCCATTACCCCAACAGCAGGAAAGGCAACCTTGAACAGTTCGGGACGCTGATTGATAACGGCACCCACCAGTAAACCTCCGTTGGAGCCACCCTGAATGGCCAGCTTTTCAGGACTTGTATATTTTTGTGTAATCAGATACTCAGCCGCGGCAATGCAATCGTCGAATACATTTTGCTTGCGGTCGAGTTTACCGGCTTCATGCCACTTTTCGCCATACTCACCACCACCTCGTAAATTAGCGACGGCATACACACCACCATTTTCAAGCAGAATTAGTCTGGAGGCGCTGAATGAGGGGGTAAGACTGATATTAAATCCGCCATAACCATAAAGCAGGGTTGGATTTTTACCATTCAGCTCGATACCTTTTTTATGTACGATGAACATGGGCACGCGTGTGCCATCCTTACTGTTGTAGAATACCTGTTTGGTTTCATAGTTCGCCGGATCAAACTTCACCTCGGAAGCTCTGAATACATCCGATTTTCCATTGGCGATATCATATTTGTAAATGGTTGGTGGATAAACAAAGGATGTAAAGCTGTAAAAAATAATCTTGTCTTCAGCCTTTCCGGAAAAACCACTCGCTGTTCCAAGGGCTGGAAATGTTATTTCATGCTCCATCTTGCCCGACAAATCGTGCTGATACGTGTGTGTGGTAACATCTTTCAGGTAAGAAACAAAAAGTTTGCCACCTGCGGTTGCGGCACCCTGGAGAAGGTTTTCGGTTTCAGCGATAATGGTAGTCCAGTTTTCCTTTGCGGGATTTTTGGGATCGATAAGCACAACACGCTGGTTGGGTGCATCACGGTCGGTTTGTACCAGAAGCTTATCGCCATTATTGTTAATCACCGACGCATTGTCGTCAAATCCTTCAAATATCCGGGTAAAATCCTGTTGCCCTGAAGTGAGGTCCTTGCAATATAATTCGGTTCCGTCGGTTCCCTGAGCTACATTAATAATCAGGAAGCGCTCATCTTCGGTAGTTTCAGCTCCGTAATAACGCAACGGGAAGTTCTTATTCTCATAAATCAGCTGGTCTTTCGACTGGTCATCACCGATTTTGTGATAAAACACTTTATGAAATTCATTTTTCCCTGAGAACTCTTTGCCTTTGGCTGGTTCACTATACCTGCTGTAATAGAAGCCATCGCCACGCCAGGCGGTTCCCGAAAATTTCACCCATTTCAGTTCATCATTCAGTTTTTTCAGTGTAGCAATTTCCATAACGTTGATCTGCTGCCAGTCCGATCCGGCCATATTGGTTGCATAAGCCATGTAGCGGTTATCTTTACTTGCACCAAGTAATGAAACAGCGGCTGTACCATCTTCGGTCATGGTATTGGGGTCGAGAAACACTACCGGTTCACCATCAAGCCCTTTTTGATAATAGATGACTGCCTGGTTCTGCAATCCGTCATTTTTATAAAAGAAATAGTATTCACCAACCCTGAATGGTGATGAATAACGGGGGTAATTGAATACCTCGGTGATCCGGTTCTTGATTTTATCGCGAAACGGAATCTGATCGAGATATCCGAATGTAACCTTATTCTGTGCCGTTACCCAGTCGGCAACATTGGCGGCAGTATCAATTTCAAGCCAGCGGTAAGGATCGTTTACACGGGTTCCATGATAATCATCGGTAATGGAATCATTTTTTGCTGTTGTTGGATACGTTACGGCAATTGGAGTGTATACCGTTTCTTCTTCTTTCTGTTCCGAAGCGCAGGAAGCCAGGGCTAATATACCTGCCGTGAGCATAACCATATAATATTTGTTTTTCATCATGATGTATTTTTTCAATTATTTTTCAAAGATAAAACCCCGGGGAAGTACTGCAACCATTCTACATCAATATGTAGCAAAATCAATTCGAAAACGCATACTGGATAATATTCGCTCCCATCCTGAGTGCCTTAAGGCGGTTTTCAGGCGAGTCGCGATGCACCTCCGGATCCTCCCACCCATCACCCAAATCGGTTTCAACGGAATAAAAACAAACCAGCCGTCCATTATAAATCAAACCATACCCTTTAGGCGGCTTATCATCATGTTCATGTATTTTAGGCAACCCGTTCGGGAACTTAAACTTTTGATGATAGAGCGGGTGCGAAAACGGTAATTCAACGAAATCCAGTTCGGGAAAAACTTTTTTCATCTGGGGTCTTACAAACTGGTCCATGCCGTAATTATCATCAATGTGTAAAAATCCGCCGGCTACCAGGTAATTCCTGAGGTTATCCGCTTCGGCTGCACTCAGTACCACATTGCCGTGGCCGGTCATATGAATAAAGGGAAAGTTAAATAACGCGGCACTGCCAACTTCAACAATTGCCTGTTCGGGACTGATGCTCGTACCCAGGTTTTGATTACAAAACCGGGCAAGATTGGGTAAGGATGTTTCCAGGTTGGCATACCAGTCGCCGCCGCCACCGTATTTCAGCAAGCCCAATCTCAAAGCCTGTGCCTTGCAATCGCTTCCACCGACACCGGCAAACAACAGGAATAAAGCTGTGATAAAAATTCTGATCATTGGCGCAAATTTACAAATTGGTTACCATAAGTGTGAGATAAATGCAGTCATGCAGATATCAGGTC
Source organism: uncultured Flavobacteriaceae bacterium (assembly GCA_964587075.1). Lineage (GTDB taxonomy): Bacteria > Bacteroidota > Bacteroidia > AKYH767-A > OLB10 > CAZPKJ01. The sequence continues at coordinate 2,914 of CAZPKJ010000257.1, forward strand.
ATATCTTTGAACCGGTAAACTTTTTTATGAAGTTTATTCCCATACAAGCCACCAGGCCGGCTGTTTCCGTTCTTAATCGTCCATGTTCTCGATGTGCTGTCCCAATTGATCGATGAACCGTCCCAGCGCTGCGAGATCGTAAGGAGACGTTCATCGCTGAATTCTTGAACGGAAACTCGAGTACCTGTGTTC
>CAZPKJ010000258.1:0-3051 GCA_964587075.1 uncultured Flavobacteriaceae bacterium
AAAATCCTGTGGCCCTAAAAGGCCGTACGGGTTCGACCCCCGTCCCGGGTACTGAGAACAGAGTGAGAGTGAGAGTGAGAGGGAGAGTGAGAGGGAGAGCGAGAGCGAGGATATTTCTTATTTAGATCAAGATTCTCGCTCTTGCTCTGTGACTCACTCTTTAAATTGTTGATTTTTTAACACTTTTAATTAACTTTACGATTCAGTTCTTTTCATCTAATTTTATCATTCATTTTTTTTCATTTTTCTTCATGTTCGATTTTCAAAAATTAAAAGTTTATCATAAATCCAAACAGTTTTATAGTCTGTGCTTTAATTTATCGAAAAAATACACGCTAAAGAAATATGAAGTTGATCAGTTGGGCAGGGCATCTTTCAGTATTCCGTTGAACATTGCAGAGGGTTGTGGAAAAATTTCAAAAGCAGACCGAAGAAACTACTTTACTACCGCCAGGGCTTCAGTATTTGAATGCACTGCTATCATGGAAATACTTGGTGAAAACTATAAAATAAATCCTGTTGAGATTACTGAACTTAATTCGTTAGGCGATGAAATTTCCAGGATGCTCTATACAATGATAAAAAATCTGGAATAGCCGGTTTTTCCGAAAGGAAAAGCGATTGGTTATTTATTGATTTTTTCGCTCGGTTTCGGCAATTGCTTCGGAATCAATTTCAGTTTTCCTTCTGACGTACTCCTCTACCCCAATTGCAAATAATTCATTTCCCTCCCGGGTAAAATGCATCTCATCCCAGAAATGGCCGGGTTTCCAGGGTATGTCATTTTTGAAATCGAGATATTCACACGATGAATCGTTACTGCAAATATTTTTTGATATTTCATTCATTCTGTCCATATAGGGAATAATTAATTCTCGTTCAAGCCGCATGCTCCACGGTGTTTCCTCAAATTCAATAAACGGATTGAGCACCTGTCCGATTACCAGTTCACGTGCACTCATAGATGAGGTGAGCGCAAGAATTGTTTTCAGGTTTCGGGCGTATAAACTGTCGACCACATTATCGGGATAAGCATGCCTGACCGGTAATTCCTCCGAGTAGATTCGCTCGCGGACATTATTAAGTATGTAGAAAAATCCCGAATTCCGCTGAATTATATCAGAGCATGTTTCATATTTGGACCTGCCCAGCAGCGCCATTGGCATGAGGTGTTCACCATGATAAAAATAATCGGGATAGGTATTTTCCATATGGTAATTGTAAAAGTCGTTACCCCCTCCGTAAAATATTACCATATCAGGGCTGAGTTCAGTAACATATAGCGCAAGCTGAACAATAGCCTCAACGGTTTTATAAGCGGGCACCCCGTAATTTATAACAGCATACCGTTTACCAAGCTTTTGCTGAAGGATGGCAGGCCATGAATCCTGATCCGACACGCCGGTACAAAATGTAGTGCTCCCTCCTATACACACAATTCTTATCGCGGTTGTATCCTCCAAATCAGCGCCTGTCCAACGGGTACCCAATTCAGTTGTCGATACCGAAACGTACTGAATGTCGTTTTCGGAACCTACCGAAACATTTTTCCGGAGTGCAACCGACAAATACGGGTGTGGCTGAAAGAGCTGGTCGCGCTTATGTACTTCGCCGGGTGAAAACAGAAAACGTCCATTCTTTACCAGGGCTATAAGTTGTCCGCCAATCTCAATGCCGGCAATTATAGAGATAAAAATCAAAATATTTATACGCAAAGTTTTCATACCTGCAAATATAATGTAACTGTAAAACATCTAATGTCGATAATGAAAGATGTCCTGATTACAGCATTCGGGATGCTGTTGGATTATGTGACCAAAAATCCATTAAATACGCAGTTTCACCCTGCCGGCGATAAAAACAATCAGAGCTTATAACTCCACGAAAGTGCTATAATATAATTGGTCCACGGTTTATTAACCTGTATCTCGCGGTCGAGGAGATAAGCTATCTCTACCGACGACTTCTTGCTGAAGTCATACTCAATCCCGGCCGAAAGCCTGTATCCATCCATAAGCAAGCCATCGGGCCGGTTCACATGAAAAAACGATTCACCCGAAATAACAGGATTGTATTTTCTATTCAGGTCATATTTCAGCGTAAGCTTAGTTCTGACATAATTGTCTGGTATCGAACCCTCGTCACTGGAATAAACATCGGAATACTGGCTCTGAAACCTGGTTCTGAACGCAACCGAAAGATTATTGAACTTACGCCGCGCCGTCACATTTACCAGGTACCGGTGCCTCTTGCTGTAAGAATCATCTAACCGCCGTTTATTAATAAACCGGTATCCGGCAGAAATGTCGAGGTACTTATTAATCTTATATTCCGCGCCAAGCTCGGTAAAAAATGTACCCAGCTCGCTGATATTTTCATTAAACCTGAATTCCTGACTTAACCCTGCGGTAATCCTTGAACTCAACTTTTTCTCAACCGAAACCGACGTCCACAATCCGGCATCATTTACCTGTCCAACAACATAGCTGGTACAAAGGGTTAAATGAATCAAAAATAATATAGTCTTAAACCGTAGTATCATAATAATGTACATGAACCTGTGCTGAATCGCGGAGGAAATCAATTTTACCTATAGTAACCTGGTTTATCTTTACTCCCATTCTTTTCTCCAGATCGGCAATCAGTAAATGTTTGTTTTCGGGTTTAATGAGCTCTATATTTTCATACATAACTATCTTTGAAACCTCCTTTTTCATCAAAATATTACTTTCAAGAAGGTAGGTTACAACTATTATGATCAAACTCAGCAGCGAAAGCTCATCCCAGCTTCCCTTGCTCACGGCATTTATCAATCCCATGGCAATCACCAGGAACATGTAAGTCATGTCCTTGATGGAGATATCTTCGGTACGATAACGAAGCATGGAAAACACGGCAAACAAACCAAAGGCAGCGCCCATGCTCATTTCAACCTTATTCAGCAGGTAGGTAATGAGAAAAATAATGATATTAAAAATGAAGAACGTGAAAATATACTCACGGCTCCGGTAGATGGGAAAATATACAAACCTGACCAGGATAAATACGGCA
>CAZPKJ010000259.1:0-3031 GCA_964587075.1 uncultured Flavobacteriaceae bacterium
AGCAGGAGTTTGAAGAAAAGATCTCCAAAGCACGCCAGGAGATAGAATCACTCAGGCTGAAGTTGGATGAACCCAAGTAAAAAATTGTTAAATTGCTGATTGTGAGCCGGGTAATGAGGCAGGCGCCAATGACCCGGCTTTTTGTTAACCTTATGTTAATATGGCGGGAATAAATGCATAATATTGTCTTAAGTTATTTGTGCAATCAAATTAAGAAACTATGAAAGCAAAATTACTTCTGACAATTACCTGCATGCTGGCAGGTTTACATGTAACAGCCCAGGCTCCGGCGAATGAAAATGATTCTCTAAAGAAGCAGTTCGATGCTTTTAATAAGGAATTAAGTGTTTTAAAAAGAATTAAGTTTTCGGGATATGTACAGCCTCAGTTTCAGGTTGCCGATTCGGCCGGACAATCGTCGGTAGCAGGAGGCAACTTTGCTTCAGGCCAGGACAACCGCTTTATGGTTCGCAGGGGGCGGCTCAAAGCACAGTATAAAGGCTCTAACAATAAAAAGGGCATTTCCACATCTCAATTTACGGTACAGCTCGACATCACCGAAAGAGGTATTGGAATGAAAGATGCCAATGTGAAAATAACCGATCCTTTTATCGGAGCATTTTCGCTTTCGGCAGGTGTATTTAATAATCCCTTTGGCTATGAAGTTGCTTATTCATCAAGTTTGAGAGAATCACCTGAATATGGACGGATGTCGCAGTTGATTTTCCCTAACGAGAATGAAGTAGGGGCCATGTTATCGGTTCAGGGGCCAAAGAATTCAGGCTGGAACTGGATAAAATTCAATGCCGGATTTTTTAACGGTAACGGTTCTCCCAGTGCAGGGGCCGATGTGTCGGATTTCGACAGTAAAAAGGACTTCAGTACCAGGTTGTCGATTGAACGGACCGCATGCAATAAAAAGCTCAAGTATGCAGCCGGTTTATCCTACTATTCGGGAGGTTTCAGAATCGATTCGGTGAATGTTTACAAACAAGGAACCGATGTAAATGGTGTTTCAGGTTTTGTTGTAGATACAAAAATGACCGAAAGTGGTGCAAAGCCAATTGCCGACAGAGGTTTTACCAACCGCCAGTACATGGGAGCCGACTTGCAGTTAAGTATAACTTCAAAAATTGGTGTTACAACCCTTCGCGGGGAAGTGATTTCAGGTGAACAACCTGGTTTGTCAAACTCTTCCAGAAGCCCTAACAGCAAAAGCCCTATTACCAAAGATATTTACAGCCGGAATTTCAATGGTGCCTATTTTTATTTCATACAGGGAATAGGCACTACTCCCTTCGAGGTGGTTGCCAAATACGACTGGTATGATCCGAATACCGATGTAAAAGATAACGAAGTAGGTATGCCGGCAGCAGGGTCGGTAATCACTACCAATGAAACTGATATAAGGTTCGACACTTTTGGGTTTGGATTACTTTACCACTTTGATAATCACATCCGGGTCACGGCCTATTATGACATGGTTAAAAATGAAGAAAGTTCCAACCTGTCGGGATATACAAAAGACATCAAAGACAATGTGTTCACTCTGAGGATGCAATTTGAATTTTAACTGTCAACAATTTTATGTTATTGAAAACGACTCCGAAACGGGTCGTTTTCTTATTTTTAGTATATTGTAGTTACGCATCTTTAAAGTAACAACACAATAGGAACAGAATGACTGAAAAAAATATAAAATCTATTGAAGAAAGCGTTGTGACAGCAATGGATGGTTCCGATAAAGAACTCTTTCCATTTTTGCCGTATATACTTCAGGACGTTTGGGAAATCGGATCAGACCCGGATATAATAATCAGATTGATAAGCAAGCATTTTATAAAGTATGACAATCTTAAGGTTCTGGATTTGGGCTGTGGTAAAGGAGCCATTTCAGTTAAGTTGTCGCAAAAACTTGGATGTACTTGTTTTGGTATTGATGCAATTCCCGAATTTATTGAACATGCTAAACAAAAAGCTCTTGAATATAAAGTACAGGGTCTTTGTACTTTTGAAACGGGTGATATCAGAGAAAAAGTTAAAGATTTATCCAATTATAATATAATTATCCTTGGAGCCTTAGGGCCGGTTTTTGGCAATTACTTCACAACCCTTACAACTTTATCAAAATGTATCAATGAAAATGGAATCTTTATAATTGACGATGGATATATCGACGACAAAAGTGATTTTAAACACCCGTTAATGTTGAAGAAAAGCACCATAATGCAGGAAATTGACAATGCGGGAATGGAACTTGTCGAAAATTACATTATGGATAAAGAGAACATAAAGAATTCAGATGATTACATTTTTAATAATCTTAGAAAGAGATGTTATGAATTAATTGAGAAACATCCAGATAAGAATAAACTATTTCTCGATTATATAAAGAAACAAGTCATCGAAAATGACGTCCTTGAGAATAAAGTAATCGGAACGACAATGTTGATTAGGAAAAAATTAATTTGGTAAATTAAACAAACATACAACAAAGTGTATATGCAAATGGGATTCACAGGATAATCAAACTTATATAAGACATACTCTCGATCGAAACATGTACCTGTTATAACCTTTCAGCGAATATGAAAACAGCATTAATTCAGTTTAAAGAGGTGCTTAAGGGTGCATTCAGCGAATTCATTGATGATAATGCGATGAAGCTGAGTGCGGCACTTTCGTACTATACTATTTTCTCGTTGCCCCCGCTGCTTATCATAGTCATCAACCTCATTGGAGTCATTTATGGCGAAGAGGCGGTCAGGGGCGAGCTGTTCAGCCAATTGAATATGCTTATCGGTGATGAAGCAGCATTAAAAATTCAGGAGATCATCAGGAACATTAAGCTTTCGGGCCAAAATACTTTTTTCACAATTGTAGGTGTAATAATTTTACTGATAGGGGCATCGGGAGTATTTGCCGAGATCCAGGATTCACTCAATTTCATTTGGGGGCTGAGGGCGAAACCGCAGCACGGACTTATCAAGTTTATCAAAAACAGGCTGGTATCTTTTTCAATGATTGGTGC
>CAZPKJ010000260.1:0-3028 GCA_964587075.1 uncultured Flavobacteriaceae bacterium
CCAGGGATATTGGGCTTTTGAAACCATGTTTAATGTTAGCCAGGGTCAGGCGCCTCCGGGAGCAACTACGGTTCCTAATCCGCTGTTCAATTCATCTCCTGTCCCGCAAGGCTCGTGTGTGGTAACCGGTGTGTTTGAAACACCGCTGGTTATTACAGGTAATGAAACAGATCATAAAATTGTAACCGTTTCATTATCGACCAATAAATCTTTTGAGTGGACCGAAAACAGTACACCCGGATATTTCGAGCCTGCTGCCGGCGATGTTGTGGTTGATATGGGAATCAGAGGGATGAGGGTTTATGAATGACAGAGAAAATCCTGAACGGTTTATCGCAACAAATTAAAAGAACCTTTTTTAGTAAGCACTTCACCTTTTAACCAGGTTTCGACACTTGCAAAGTAAACGTACGTTTCAATATTTTGCAGTTTGCCCAAATAATACCCGTTCCAGCCCTCGTTGATGTCGTTGGTTTCAAACAACAGCTGACCCCACCGGTTGTAAATCTTAAATTCAATCAGTCGCTTAATCCCAAGTCCGTTAACAAAAATAATATCATTCTTCCCATCACCATCTGGTGTGAATGCGGTTGGTACATCGATAGTGGTAACGGGCTTTACTTCAAACTCAAACTGTGAAGTGACGCTGAAACAACCGGCATCATCTTCAATGGTAACTGTATATATGGTGTTTACTAACGGTTGGGCTACAGGATTCGGACAACTGGTGCAACTCAATCCGGTTGCGGGCGACCATGAATAACTGTACCCCGGACCCTGTGAAACATTCAGCTGAACGGTTTGACCAATAACAATGGTGGTGTCCCAGTTTATTTCATCAACAGGCTGATAAATTATAACAGGAGCAAAAGCGGTATCGTTGCAACCATTGGCATCATAAACAACAACCATATAGTTGGTAGAAACAACAGGAGATGCAACAGGATTTGATATGCTGTCATTGCTGAGGCTGTCTGACGGAAACCAGTAATATGAAACTCCGCCACTGGCATTCAGCTGGACCGGGCTGCCAAGGCAAGTATCGCCACCCGTGGCCTGAGCATCCGGAATGCCGTTTATTGTTAGCGTTCGAATTAATGTATCATGACAACCGGTTGTTGAATTGAAAACAGCAAGCATCAAATTGTAAATCCCCGGCGCTGAATAGAAATGGGTTGGGGGAGTAGCCCCCGAAAAAGTACTTCCATCGCCAAAGTTCCAGTTGTAAGTTGTGGCATTCTGCGAAGTGTTCACTACAGAGACAGGTTCATTCAAACAATAAACCGAATCGTTGCCCGCGATATTAAAAGCGGCTATGACCGGATGAATATTTACGGTGTGCACAACAGTGGCCGAACACGATGAATCGGGTGACCAAAGTACAAGACTAACGGTAGTTTGTCCTGACGGAGGATTGATATTGAATGTATGAGTAATCGGAGATATTCCCGGTGCGGTTGTTCCATCACCGAAATCCCACGAATAATTTCCAACGTCGGAAGTATCTTTTATGGTGAATGTAATGCTTTGTCCTTTGCAAATCGTATTCGGAAGCAGGTCAAAATTTCCAAGCGGCCCTTCAACGGTTATACTTTTGGTGATCGTATCTCGGCAACCGTTTGTTGTAGATTCTATTAATGTAACAAAATAGGTTCCCGGCAGCTGATAAATAGTTCCGACTGTCGGGTTGCCGACAGTAGCTGTTCCATTGCCAAGATCCCATTGCCTGCTGCCAAAAATATTTACAATGGAGGTATCGGTAAACGAAACCAGTAACGGATAACACTTATTGGTCAAGGTATCAGCCGAACTAAAAAATAATGCAGTAGGGTAATCCTGTACATAAACCAGGTTATTTATCGTTAGTGTATCCTTGCATCCGATGGAATCGGTAACAACCAGCGAAACATTAAAATATCCGGAAGTATTGTAAACCGAAGAAGGATTGGCTATGGTAGAAGTTTGTCCGTTTCCAAAAATCCAGTTATAGGTTCCAAGGGTTGAAGTTGCCAAAAAGGTTACCGGCTCTCCGGTACAAATATTATTTGACGACTGAATGGTAAATGATGCGTCAGGAACTGAGGGACGGATGATGGCATATGAAGTATCCTTGCACCCTAAAGCGGTTGTCACCACCAGCCTGACAACCCAGAGTGGCACGCCGGCCTGAGTGTAGGTATGTGAAGGGCTTTGCAGATTTGAACTGGTTCCGTCACCAAAGGTCCATTCCCATTGTGTGATGGTAGTGTCGGCGTATGAACTGTCGGTGAAGTTCACCGTAAGTGGCATACATCCGTAAAGTTTGTCGGGCTTAAAGTAAGACTTGGTCTCATAGGCGGTTACTGTTTGGCGGATGGAATCCTTGCAGCCATTGATGTCTTTTACAACAAGCAGTACCGAATAAACACCGCTGCTATCATAAATGTGTGTCGACAACGCGTTTTGCGTGTGGTGCGGAGGCTTGTTGTCGCCCCAATACCAGAGGTAACCCTCGTGACACGCTCCGTGTACATCGGTGGAGCTGATAGCGGTAAAGGCGTTGGGTACTTTAGTGCATTGCAGCGGGTTGGTTGTGAAAGATGCAGCGATATCCCTTACATTTATTGTAATAGAGTCGGTGTAAGGAGCACAACCGGTACCCGGATTAAAGGCAGTAAGTATTACGGTAAAGTCGCCTGTAACGGTGTAGGTATGCGAAATGGTCGATAATGTAGAGTTGTTTATCACCACCCCATCGCCAAAATCCCATGTCCAGTGTGTGGCATCCTGAATGTCGCCAACAAAAGAGTAAGTATAGGGAAACGCGCAGTCGCCAACGGGCCTGAAATGCGCCAGCGGGCCTTTTATGTTAATAGCATTTGGCAATGTAGTTGACCCTTCGCACCCGTTATAAACGGTAGTGAGTGTAACCGACTGCATGCCGGTAACTGTATTAAAATACCAAACGGGGTCAGGATTTGTATAACAGTGCGAAAGAATTCCGCCATCACCGGTATAGTGCCAGTACTGGGCCGAATCGCCGGGAGGA
>CAZPKJ010000261.1:0-3024 GCA_964587075.1 uncultured Flavobacteriaceae bacterium
AACAACCCATATCGGGCATAGTGGCCAGCGGCAATGGACGCGCGTTACCATCAAGGTCTGTAACCGGTGCACCAGCCAGTGTACCCATACCGGCGCATGGTGAGGCAGGGAGGAGGTGGAAATCGGTTGTTGAAACAAAACCGGGTGTCACATTCAGATTGCCTGTACCTGCATAACCGTTCCTGATGTTTGAATAACTGACAGCAATAATAGCTCCTGCGCTGGAACCTATTTCATTACCGCTGTTCGGGTTGTGTGAAATAGTGTTGGTGATGGTAACACCGGCATCGCGGACATATATGCCCGAACCGTTAATGCTGCCATTTCCGGTTTTCGAATTGTCGGTAACCGTAACATTCATCATGTTTATCACCGAAGAGGCGCCATCACAATAGATGCCTCCGCCATAATTGAAGCTTCCGCCCAGTCCCGATTTGTTGGATGCCACCAGTACATTGGTGAGCGTGGCATTCACATCATCCATGTAAATGCCGGTACCATAATACCAGATGGCGTTATCACCCGAGCTGTTTCCAATAACCGTTACCTCGTTAAGCCTGATGGTTGCATTACTTTCGGCATACAAACCTACACCGTAGCACCAGTTTTCGGCTTTGGTGAAGTTACCGGCAATAAGTACATTGGTAAATTGAGGCATACCCCCCGAAACATATACACCTGCGCCGTAAGCCCATGTTGCAGAGTCGATGGAGTTGCCAATGACCTGGCAATTGCGTAACACAGAAGATGAATTGGTTAGATTCAGACCAGCACCATGGGCATGTCCGCCCGGTACATACACCCGGTTACCCGTTATGATTACGTCTTCGAAAATTGCACTGGCATTGTTTATATAAACCCCGGCTCCGTAACCGCTCCCCGATGAAATGGCGCCGCCGGTAATGGTAAATCCCCTTATTACCGTGCTGGTATCAACTGATGGGGAGTTGATGTACAGAACCCTTCCCGGATTGATGGCAAATACCGTGGTTGTGGAGGAGTTGCCGGCACTGATAAGTTTGATGCTGAACACACCGGAGGGCCAGGTAAGGTTTTCGAAATAGGTGCCCGGCTGAACGAGTACCGTGTCGCCGGTGGCGCATGCACTCAGCGCCGACTGAATGGTTGGGTATATGGATGGTACATTCCTTACAAGTGCAAAGGATGGTATAGTAAAGGCAAGCGACATGACCAGTACGAGTATTCTTATTTTCATGGTAGCGATATTTTAGTCTAAAGTAAGTAACCGCCTCCAATGAATCAACAAAAAATGGATTTATTTGATCTGCAGCAGGAAGTAGAAGCGGCCGGTAAGGGCAAAAAAAAACCTTCCCGCTAAGGAAGGTTTTTTAAACGTTTAATGTTAATTACTTACCACCAAACTTATAGGATACTCCCAGGTGCAAACCACCAAAAACACGGGATGTTTTTTCGTAGCTGAACTGGCTGTTGTTGCCGGTATCGGCGTCGGTGTAGTGTGCCCAGTAATTCGGATAAGATATGAGGTCCTGGCTTTCAGCGGCCCAAAGTGCTGCTTCAGAGCTATATTCTTTGGTAACATCTGTCAGGCCATAACCCAGACGAAGTCCGGTTGTGATATAAATATTTTCGGTGACGTCAATATCAACTCCAAAACCAAGAATAACTGCGATGTTTGTTTTTTCATAGCTCTCATCATGCTCATCACCTTCGTAGTTCGGGAAGAAAGGAGAAGAAGGGGTCATTTCAAAATCTTCTTCTGCTTTTGTCAGGAAACCAAACTGAGGGCCAATTTCAAAATAAGTACCGCTGGATGAAGTAAGACGGAACAATAATGGAATATCGAAATACTTCAGTTTTTCCTTAACTTCGATTTTCACGTCACCATTGGGAGACTCACCGGTATACTTCTGATTGTGTGTTGAGATGAAGTTAAATCCTACTGAAACACCAATTTTATCGCTGAAGCTGTAAATAGCATCAATTCCCAGTCGGCCACCAAATGATGCAGCAATATCAAGTTCATCATTGGCATCAAATACGTTTTTGTTCATCAGCCAGGTGGAATTAACGCCACCACTCAATCCTAATCTCACATTTTGAGCCTGAATAGATAAGGCTGCAAAAAGAATAACAACAGTTAATAGTGCTCTTTTCATATTGGTTGTTTTTAGTTTGTTATATTTGGACGCAAATTTATAATAATAATCTTTACCGCAAACACCTTCTCTTAAATTATATAAGGTGTTGAAAATCAAAAATATTTATGAAGTTACTTGACAATAAGGTTACACTGATCACCGGGGCCTCACGTGGTATAGGCAGGGGAATAGCCCTGGCACTGGCGGCTCATGGTTCGGATGTAGCGTTCACCTATTTGTCGTCGCCGGATAAAGCCGCAGATCTTGAAAAAGAGCTGGCTGCCGCCGGAATAAAAGCCAAAGGGTACCGTTCGGATGCAGCCGATTACAAAGCTGCCGAAGAACTGATTGCTGCCGTCTTAAACGACTTCGGACGAATTGATGTGGTGGTAAATAATGCAGGAATAACGCGTGACAACCTGCTGATGCGGATGTCGGAGGAGCATTTTGATGAGGTTATTAGAACCAACCTGAAGTCGGTTTTTAATATTACCAAGGCCGTTCAGAAAACCATGCTCAAGGAACGAAAAGGTTCTATTATCAATATTTCATCGGTTGTTGGTGTAAAAGGGAATGCGGGGCAGGCCAATTATGCAGCATCAAAAGCGGGTATAATTGGTTTTACCAAGTCGATAGCACTCGAGCTGGGATCGCGCAATATCCGCTGTAATGCAGTAGCGCCCGGGTTTATTGAAACCGAAATGACCGGTGTGCTTAACCCCGATGTGGTTAAACAATGGCGCGAGGCAATCCCGCTCAAAAGAGGAGGAACACCTGAGGATGTTGCCAACCTGGTGGTGTTTTTGGCCTCCGACATGTCAGCTTACATTACAGGCCAGGTGGTGAACGTAGATGGGGGAATGTTAACCTAAGTTAAAATTAGAGATTAAAGATTAAAGATTAA
>CAZPKJ010000262.1:0-2974 GCA_964587075.1 uncultured Flavobacteriaceae bacterium
TAGCAACCCAGAATGATGGCATGGAGTATAAAGCAAAAAGCAGGATCCCTGAAGTTTTATCAAATTTTGAATTGGGATTTGCTCCTGCCCATATGCCCACCGGTATGCTAACCAGATAGGCCAGTATAACCGCCATCAAAGTAAGCAACAACGACCATCCCGCTTTCTCAGCAATCACTTCCGAAACCGGTTGCCTGGTTTGGTAGGATAACCCGAAATCACCTCTGATAATTCCTTTTGAATTGGCAGCGCCATCTCTGGTTAACATGTTGCCATCACCAAACAACCACCGGTGGTATTGATTTTGCCTGTGAAATTTAATTATGGGAACATACGATTTCCATTGGGATGAGTTAACCTCAAGCAAATTGGTTTTGGATTCCAATTCAACAAGTGAATTATTTAGCTGAAGATTTTCGGAAATCATGTCAAATTTGCGGATATTGTTTAACCGGACAAGAATATCATCGATAGAATTACAATATTTTAATGACAGTATTTCAGAATCCAGGCCACTGACAGAAATTTGCGGAGCATTTGCCGGCTGCAAGGTTTTTGTGATATAAATAAAGTGATTTCTTGCTTTGTAAAAATCATGAACTGCATGTGGGTTGCCCGATTCAAATGCAAGGCGCGATAACGAAGCGTATTCTTTTTTGTCAGAAATCGCGTACAGGAATCCCGGATGGCTTAATGAAGTGAGAGAAAAGTAAAATGCAGGAAGGTCCAGTCCCAGTTTTGTTCTCCAGTATTTTTTCTGATCATTACCCGCATCCTGATAAAGGGTGCCTGCGCTTTCGTGCGATGATGATGAAACAATGCGCTCAACGGGATCGCCCGGGGCATTAAGGCTGATTAAAAATGCAAGTATGGATATAGCAAATAAAGTTGGTATAAAAAACAGCAGCCTCCTAAAAATGTACCGGATCATATCTCCATACTGTTTTTCAGGGATTAGGTGCTTCCGCTGATAATAGTTTCAGGTTATTTAAAAGGATTCCCGGCCGTTCAAAATACATTTCAACATTTCCAAACCGTTGATGAATAATGTTTCGGCGTAAGCTGGCGAACAGGAAAATCATGGGTTGTTCATCATATACCATTTGTTGAAAACGGTGAACCAGGGGCCTTCTTTGGTCATGATCCATAATTTGTTTAATGGAATCGATGAGTGCATCGCTTTGCGCATTGCCAAAACCGGTATAGTTGGAGCCCTCATTGGTCCAGCTGGATGTGTGCCACAACTGGGTGAAATCTTCAGGTAATGCCGGCTGGCCCCAGGCGCCAACCATCATATCGAAATCGTGCTTTTTGGCGTTGGCTACAAACACGGCAAAATCGAGAGGGTTTGGTACCGCCTTAATTTGTGCTTTAGCAAATGATTCCGATAAAATCGTCGCATAATCTTTCCAGTCGGGGGTATTGGTCATGTAATTCAACTGGAATTCAAATGATACTTTTTTACCATCAATCATTTTATCTAATACCTGGTCGCCATCGGTGTCGGACCATCCTGCTTCCGAAAGCAACTGACGGGCCTGTTCAATATCATAGGGAAGCGCTTTCAGTGTTGAATCAAAATCCTTTTTCAGAACTGACACCGGCCCGACCATGCGTTTATTTTTCCCCTTATTGATGACCTGGTTGAGATCGTTGACCGGTGTTAACAGAGCCATGGCCCTTCGTACTTTTTTATCGGTAAACAGTTTTTTGTGATGTATTCCATCAGGACGTGTATTCATACCGATATACGTATAGTTGAAGGAATCGGTAAAACGCGAATGGTAGTTGGTGTTAAAAACAGAATCGCTTTGTAATTCGAGCAGCGATTTAGTTGAAATCAAATTGCTGCCATCAAATACCTGTGCTTTAAAATCGAGTATTTGTGCGTTTGGATCTTTATTCACTCTCCAGATGATTTTATCAGGAAAAGATGTTTCATATATGGAGGTGGAATTTTTCGACCAATGGTTTGATTTTCGCTCTATGGTAACACTCTGACCCGGATCCCATGCCGAAACGCGGTACATGCCTGCTCCTGTGAGGAAAGCGGGCTCCCTTGAGTAGCGGGCACTGTTAAAATTACCGGCCCAGGCAACCAGTTCGGATGCATCTCCGGCTTTAAAAGCCGGGTCGTTGAACTGATTGAATGAATACTTGGCCAACACCCGGCTGCTGTCGAAAAATGCCTGTTGCAATATGGGCCAGTCGGACCAGAATACAAGGTTATGCATATAAGGTGTTTTCATCACTACCCGGAACCGGGCCGGATTGGAACTGTCAGCGATAATTTCCTTAAGATTATCCCAGTAAGGTTTGGCCTGCGGATTGTCGGTTAACGGACACTTACTTGCCATTGCTGTAAAAATAACATCACCAGCCGTAACAGGAGCCCCATCATCCCAGGTAACATCACTTCGAAGCTCGCAATCATAGAAGGTGCCATCGCTGCTCACCTGAGGCATTTCCCTTAAAAGGGATGGAGCCAGCTCGTTGGTATGAAAGTCGAGATGAACCAGGAACATGTGAATATACTGGTTGATATCGGCACGCATGACCGAAGTGCCATTGGTTGGATGAAGTACATCGGGTTCAGCTATGGTATGATAAATAATGATATTCTCTTTCGACCATCCCGGAAGGAAAGCGGAGGCATCGGGGATCTTAATGTAGCCTGAAGAATCATGCACACTTACCGACCCGTTACCGGTCTCCTTGTTTTCGTTCGAAGAGCATGAAGACAACAGACAGGCTAATGCAAATAAAAAGGTGAAAGCGGATGAACAGGTGAATGTCCTCATAAATAAAACGTTTACAGTTACTTGGCAAATATAACGAATTACATGTGCAAATTTAAGCGCGATAGGATGGAAACGTGGTACAAAAAGCAAAATAATCTTTGAAAAGCTGATCGCATTAATTACCTTTGCCGCCCTTACCAACGGTGAGGTGCCTGAGAGGCCGAAAGGAACAG
>CAZPKJ010000263.1:0-2937 GCA_964587075.1 uncultured Flavobacteriaceae bacterium
GATCACACTGTCGCCCTGGCAAATATCGGTAGGTCCGTTTGCTGTGATTTGAGCCGTTGGGTACGGATAAGCGGTTACCTGAATGGTGTTGGTAGCCCTCACACAACCGACTGAATCGGTGATAATGGCTTTGTATTTTCCGGTCCGTTTTGCCAGGTAACTGGAACCGGTTGCACCCGCAATATTATTTCCATATTTCTTCCACTGATAGGTATAGCCGGGTTCAACGGTTGCACTCAGCAGCACATCACCTCCGGCACAAAACTCTACAGGACCACTTGCCTGCGCTACTGCAACAGGTACGGAACCTGCAACGACCACCTGTGAATCGGACCACACCACTCCACAGGCTGCGCTGGCACCGGCCCTGTAAATCCCGGTTTGGCTCACTGTGAGAGTTTGCAGATTTGCTCCCGGTATTGCTATGCCGTTGCGATACCATTGAAATGAGGGAGGTGGTAAGTAGGAAGTAGTGGCTGAAATTACCGCGGTTTCACCATGACATAGAAGTATTGGTGTACCGGGCGATGATGTGAGCACGATATTTTGAATTTGAATGGTAATTACATTCGAAACCTGGTTGCATCCTGATGAGGTAATACGTGCCCTTACTTGTATGGAAGATGCCGCAGGAATCGTATAGCTGAGTGATGTATTGGTGCCTGAGGGTAAAAATGCCCCGCCACCTGTTGAAACTTCCCATAGATAACTCACACCGTTTTGTACATTCAGAATATCAAAATCAACCACGTTTCCGGCACATGCCGGAGTTGGTTGAGAACCATAAATTAAAGGTGTTCCGGGAGGAATATTGACCTGCACACTGTCGGAAAAAGCTGTAATGCATGAATTGCCTATGGAATATTTATACCAGCCACTCACCGTAGCATTGAATGATGGTTGTGATGCACCCACGATAGCGGAGTTGTTATAATACCAGGTAATGGTGGTTCCCGGAAAATTCTGATAAAAAACCCAGGGAACACACAAGGGAACGCTGTTCAGACAATTTACCGGACTGGTATTATAGGGCCGGGGTAAAAGTGATGACCCGATACTTCCCGGCAGTGCCCTTACAACCACCGGATTTGATATTTCAGTTACACCATTGGGATCGGTGCTTATACAATAAAATTCACCCGTCGCATATGCCTGGATTGAGGTAGTACCAAATGCATATTGTGCCGGAAACGAAGCAGCTCCCGAGCATGCATACGATCCCACCCACCATGAATAGGTATTGTTAGGCTGGGGAGTGTTCACTTCAATGGTAACACCCGCAAAGCAAACGTCGGATGATCCCACTACCGAAATGGTAAATTGAGCATGGAGGTGAAGAGGTTGTAAGAATAAGAGGCAGCCAATAGTAAGTTGTAAAATTCTAATCATCATAATATCAGTTTTTAACAGGTGAAAGTTAGACCATCAATTTACATAAAAAAAGTCATTGATGGAATAAAAACAGGCATTAACCAATAAAATCAGATGATTTTCTTCAAATCGATGCCATCGAAGGTGCCTGAA
Organism: uncultured Flavobacteriaceae bacterium; assembly: GCA_964587075.1. Classification (GTDB taxonomy): domain Bacteria; phylum Bacteroidota; class Bacteroidia; order AKYH767-A; family OLB10; genus CAZPKJ01. The sequence goes on from CAZPKJ010000263.1 coordinate 1,525, forward strand.
CTCATCATCAGAACGGTTCCCGGACCCTTCAGGGTACCTGAAAGAAAAGTAAATAGCTCATTTGGGTCAGTATATACCCTGATTCGCTCATCGGCGAAAGCGATGGTAACCTGCGCAGCAGTTAAAGGCTGTAATTTTTTATGTGCGATGGTTTCAGGGTTGAAATAAACCACAGGTACATCGGCCTCGGCCATGGTGCCGGCATATTCGTTTAAAAAGTTTTCACTCAGGCTGCTGAATGTATGCAGTTCCATGCAGGCAACTACTTTTCTGTTTGGAAACTGCTCCCTGGCTGCTGAAACTGTTGCTTTCAGTTTAGATGGTGAATGGGCAAAATCACGGAAAATTATCTTATCGTCAATTTGTTTCACCAGCTCAAGCCGCCTTCCGGCACCGGTAAAAGATTGTGCCGCCCTGTAGAACTGCTTTGTCCCAACACCCAGCAATTCGCAAATTTTCCTGGCTCCTTCAAGATTAGTCAGGTTGTGTTTCCCAAAAACCTGCATGGGATATTCTTCACCTTCCGCTCTGACTACTGAAATGCCTTCCGCGATAAAATATTCAGGCGAATTATAGGCCAGCGATTGAATCTCATCAGGTAAATCACTGGCAATTTTATTAAGTTCAGCATCGCCTGAATAATAAATTAAAGTTCCCTTTCGGGGAAGATTATGTGCGAAGACGCGAAATTGTTCAACATAATTTTCAAAGGTGGGAAAAACGTTGATATGATCCCATGCTATGCCACTCAGCAGGGCAATATCAGCCCGGTATAAATGAAATTTCGGCCGGCGGTCGATTGGTGACGACAAGTATTCATCCCCCTCGAGAATAATCACAGGTGCATCATCGGTTAGTTTAACCATGGTATCGAAACCTGAAACTGTTGAGCCAACCATGTAATCAAAATCTTTTCCGGCTGTTTTCAATACATGCATCACCATGGATGTAATAGTGGTTTTACCGTGGCTCCCTCCTATTACAAAACGGGTTTTGTTTTTGGACTGCTCAAAAAAGTACTCCGGAAATGAATAGACTTTAATTCCCAGTTCCAGGGCTCTTAGCAGCTCCGGATTATCGGCACGGGCATGCATACCCAGAATAACCGCATTTGGACCCTGATCCAGCTTTTCGGGAAACCAACCCACCATTTCGGGTAACAATCCTGCCTGAGATAAACGAGAACGCGAGGGCTCTTTTATTTCATCGTCGGAGCCGGTAACTTTGTATCCTTTGTGATGAAGCGCAAGTGCCAGATTGTGCATGGCTGCACCGCCAATGGCTATGAAGTGTATGTGGGAGGTAGTCATAGGAGGTAAATCATAAGTCATAAGGGAGAATGGGATTGGGTCTTTAGGTTATTGGCAAAAGGCTATAAGTCATATGGGGAGAGGTTTGCCATGAATTATGATG
>CAZPKJ010000264.1:0-2928 GCA_964587075.1 uncultured Flavobacteriaceae bacterium
TTTACCCTTATAACGCTCATTTATGACCGTTAGTATAACACAGCCGAAATTATTTCACAAGTATGAGCTGTTTTTCCTGGATAAGTTTACGCAGATTGATTAAGGCGTACCTCATCCGTCCCAGGCTGGTGTTGATGCTAACCCCTGTACATTCGGCTATTTCCTTGAAACTCAGATCGCCATAATGCCTCATGATAACCACTTCCCGCTGATCGAAAGGTAAATGTTCGATGAGTTCCCGAACCTCCTTGTGGATCTGGTTTAAGATCATTTTGTCTTCCACATTGTCATCCGTTAAACGGAGCGTATCCATGATACTGTAATCATCGGTATCGCGAACCATCTGCATGCGCTTTTGCTTCCTGAAGTGATCTATAACCAGGTTATGGCCAATCCGGACTACCCAGGGTAAAAACTTTCCCTCCTCATGGTAATTGCCCGACCGAAGCGTGTTTATAACCTTAATAAAGGTCTCCTGAAAGATGTCTTCGGCAAGTTCTTTATCCTTTACCAAAATCAGAATAGAGGTGAATACCTTACGCTGGTGACGAATGATCAGCTGCTGGAGACTGGATTCATCACCCTTCAAAAATTCAGTAATAAGTTGATTGTCAGATTTTTCCGAAATATGCATAGCTACCCTGTTTAATCAGTTTGACTTAATTAAATAAAATTCAGAGTAAAATTTATGCTATGCTGATCCTCCCGGTTTTAAAATGTGTGTTTTTTTACTGATGCTTAAAACGATATCCCTGGTACGTTATTGTATCAGTTTTGTTTTTATTTATCAAATATATCAACTTTTTTCAATTCTGAGCAACTTAAATGCCCCTGTTTCTTGCACATGGTGCATTATTACAATGCATTGACAATTGCTACCCATAAGAAACCCTAATTTCGCAAACCATAAAATCACTCTGAGTATGAAATTCGTTTTTTTGTCTATTGTATTGGTATGTAGTTACTTAATGGCTTTTTCGGCGGAGCCCGACACCAACCGGACGGTTCCCGTCTCTACCAATCCGCTGCTTTATTCCAAGGAGCGCCATTTTAAAAATATCAGGCAACTTACTTTTGGCGGCGATAATGCCGAAGCTTATTTTAGTTTTAATAACCGTATGGTAACCTTTCAGGCCACTAACCCTGCCTGGGGCGATCAGTGCGACCAGATTTACTATTTTGAGCCTGCGTCGGCCGATTTAAAGAATAATAAACCGTCCCTTATTTCCACCGGCCAGGGCCGTACTACCTGTTCCTATTTTTTACCGGGCGATACTACCATTATTTATGCATCAACTCATCTCAAATCGGCAACATGCCCGCATGTTCCGCCAAAACGGGCCGATGGCAAGTATGTGTGGAGTATTTATGATTCATTCGACATTTTCGTATCCGATTTAAACGGAAACGTTATCCGGCAGCTGACCAGCACCCCCGGTTATGATGCCGAACCTACGGTTTCACCAAGGGGCGACAAAATAGTTTTTACCTCCATGCGCAGTGGCGACCTCGAATTGTATACCATGAATATTGATGGCAGCAATGTAAAGCAAATTACATTTGATTTGGGGTATGACGGCGGCGCGTTTTTTTCACCCGACGGCAGTCAGCTTATATTCCGCGCTTCACGGCCCAAAACGGAAGATGAAGTAAGGACATATAAAGAATTGCTTGCCGAAGGACTTGTAATGCCCACGAAAATGGAGCTTTTCATTTGTAATGTTGACGGGTCGGGATTACGGCAGTTGACAAACCTGGGCCAGGCCAACTGGGCACCATTCTTCCACCCATCGGGGCAGAAGGTTATTTTTTCATCCAATCATAAAAGTCAGCGTGGCATTCCGTTTAACTTATTCATGATAAATGTAGATGGGTCTAACCTTGAGCAGATAACCTATGATGGTTTTTTCGACGCTTTCCCTATGTTTAGCTTTGATGGTAAAAAATTAATTTTTTCATCGAACCGGAATAACGGTGGTACCCGCGATACAAACCTATTTATCGCCGACTGGGTCGATTAACTCGCTCCGGTTTAACCGGATAAGTATTCGACCATTCTGGAAGGCAAAATTAATTTAACGTTGCCCTTGATTTTCCTTTTTTTGAACGCGTTTAATGTTCAGCAAGTTCATGGCGTTATTGCCCAGGCCTGAAACGTTATTGGCATAAAGCCTCACCACCTGGTCGTAGTATAAAACAACAACCGGTGCCTGCTGCATAATTATCTGATCCATTTCCCGGTATATGCTATAGCGTGTTGAATCATGGACAGTACTTTTTGAAACCTCGAATTTTTTATCGAATGCTTTCGAACTAAAGTGCGTGTAGTTTGGACCGGCCGGCGCGAAATTACCACTGTAAAACAACGATAAATAGTTTTCAGCATCGGGGTAATCGGCTATCCATGATGCCCTGAAAAATTTTAATTTCTGTCGGGCTACCATTTCGCGGTGTGCAGCACCCTGATTAACTTCAAGTTTTATTTTTATGCCCGACTCCCGGAGCTGTCCCTGAATGAATTCACACAAATCCTGATATTCCCTGGTGGTTGACAACACGATTTCGGGTAAACCTTTTCCGAGAGGATAACCTGCTTCACGCAGATAGTCTGCGGTTTTGCCGGGGTCGTAATTATACCCTTTTACTTCAACTGAATCAAATGAGGGTAAACCCGGAGGAACCATTCCATATAACCCCGGTGTACCAATTCCGTTCCGAAGATAGGTGACCATCTTTCGCCTGTCGAAAGCGTGATTAATGGCTTTGCGTATACGAACATCCGACAACGGATTATTTTTATCCTGATTGGATTCCATCAGTATTCCCAGGTATTCGGTGTTGAGGTACGGACATGTTTCCATGATAAACTTATCGCGGTACTTTTCGCGCAAAAGACCCGTACGGGTCAGCAATTCATCCTTGTAGCTG
>CAZPKJ010000265.1:0-2879 GCA_964587075.1 uncultured Flavobacteriaceae bacterium
AGGGACCGGGTTTGATTACAAATTTAATCAATCCTTTCAATTTTGCCCAATTGTTACAAGGGTACAGGAATATCATTATTTTTGTTGCAATGCCTGTTTGTAACGGCAATTAATATTTATTTACCTGGGAATCCTTTAATATATGGGCATAACACGGACTGATTGTACACTTTTGTTTCATGCCCGGTCGCTGGGCGTGAATTACCGGAAAACCTGCATGCTCGGACGGCTTCACCTTTACGTTACACAGGAAGAAATCAATGCCTGCATTGCCAGGTATAATCAGTCTGTTAAAAGTATTAATGCAGTAAATTTTACCGATGGTTATTCCGAACCGCTTTTTGAAATATTAGGTGCTCACGATGTTCAGAGTATCGATTACTCTGCCTATGAAAAGGCAACTATCATTCACGATCTCAATAATCCATTGCCGGAGGAATTCAATCATCAGTTTTCATGCATGATCGACGGGGGTACCATCGAGCATATATTCAATTTCCCCGTAGCGATTAAGAGTTGTATGGATGCTATTGAAGTAGGAGGACATTATATTGGTATTTCACCGGCAAATAACCAAATGGGACATGGGTTTTACCAGTTCAGTCCCGAGCTTTATTACCGGATTTTTTCGGAAGAGAACGGTTTTAGAATAAAAACCATGCTGGTATCGGTCGATAACGAAGCCGATACCGTATGGTACGAAGTAGCCGACCCTAAAAAAGTTCACAGCCGGGTGATGTTGGTTAATAATTATCCGCTTTCGCTGAGGTTTGTTGCCGAAAAAATTGCTCAAAAAGATGTTTTCGCCAATACACCGCAGCAGAGTGATTATACCAACACATGGAACGCGTATGCTTCGGTGAGTGAAAACAAATCCGAATTATCAGAGAGTAAATTGAAATATCTGTACCGTAAATTCCTGCCTCACCGGGCAAAAGTTATTTTAAGAAACCTCTACAACATTTATCATAACGAAAGTGTGCAAACAAAGGAACTTGGAAATATAAACCCAACCCACTTCCGGCAGGTGGATATTTGATGGCTGTTCATGAAAATTTACAGGACCACAATTTTTTTCATCACCTGGCTTTCGCCGATAGTAAACCTCACAAAGTAGATTCCGGGAACTATTTTATTGTTAAAACTGAACGCTATCTCTTTGGTACCGGCGGATGATTCATCGCTGTAAATATGATCAACCACTTTTCCGTTTAGTGTAAGCAATTCGATGACCAGGTTTTGTCTCTGTTTTATCTTAAAAGCAATAGAAATATTGCCGGAAGCAGGTACAGGATAAAGTTTGATATCACCAATGAAAGGGTTAAGATCATTTAATCCAACTCCCGATGGTGTAATTACCTGCGAAGTGGTGTAAATAAAATCACCCGATGTACTGTTGTTTCCGTTGGCAGCATTTCCCGCGGCATAAAAAGTAATGTTACCTATGTCGGTGAGCGGGGCATTCCAGTTAAAGGTGAAGGTATGTGAACCAGGGCTGGCACCGCCGTTAAGCTGATGAACCACATTGGTACGTACATTACCAAGTACCACCGCTGACTTCAAAGTTGTTTGAACCGGGTTGATAATGGTAAAACTACCGCCATTGGCTCCCGATGTTTGTAAAGCTTCAAAGCCAAATCCAAAAAGTGATACTCCGGTACGGCTCACTGTTACATTGATCGGGTAAACTTCGCCCGGAACATACGACCAGTTGCTCATGGTGGGGGCACTAATTATAATTGAGCCTCCGGAAGCATTTACTACATTGCCTGTGTGGCAATTGCTTGTATTACAAGTGGTTTCACCGGGTGATCCGGTCCGTCCGGCAATGCCATCATCGCGCATAACAAAAGAAAGCGCAGCCAGAGAGGATAGTATTACGATTAGAATTGCAGTATTTTTCATGTGGTAATGTGTGATTGTTGGCGCTAAAATACTGACTTATATGTTTAAACGTATATAAATATTAAATAACGTCCCATGTAAATGCAGTCCTGCCTTATGATTCGATCACCGAATACCTATGAGAGTTGCTGTGTAAAACTATTTTTCCGGTATTTAACAATAGGGTAACGGTGGAATAATTTGGCGGTGATAGTTTTTATATTAACTTGCGTGACTTTCTTGTGAGAACCCCATTCTGACAGGTTATGCGACATATTCTGAACAACCAATTTCTAACAGATTAACACCCTGAAATCTACTTAAAATCTAACACCATGACACGCATTAAAAATCGTCTTTCGACGGAAGGATTAAGAGTTCTTTGTATTTTAACAATTTTAGCTTCTTTTACAGGTGAAATCCATTCACAGGCCACCAACCTGGTGATCAGTCAGGTTTATGGCGGAGGCGGAAACTCCGGAGCCACCTATACTCATGATTTTATTGAGTTGTTTAACCCAACAGGTGCAGCGGTTAACTTGTCGGGTCATTCGGTGCAGTATGCCAGCGCTACCGGTACAACATGGAGCGTAACAACCTTACCTGCCTTTCTGTTGCAGCCCGGACAATATTTTCTGATTCGTCAGGCAGCAGGATCCGGCGGAACAACAGCACTTCCAGCCCCGGATGCCATTGGATCCATTGCCATGTCGGCTACTGCCGGGAAAGTGGCACTGGTAAACAGTACCATAGCTTTGACAGGATCATGTCCGGTTGCCGGTATTGTTGATTTAGCAGGGTTTGGTGCTACTGCAAATTGTTTCGAAGGAAGCGGACCAACCCCGGCACCATCGAATACCAATGCTGTGTTAAGAACCAACAATGGCTGTGATGATACAAACAATAACAGCATCAATTTCATCTCCGGATTACCGGTGCCACGTAATACTTCATCACCATTCAATGTTTGTGCTGCCCCATGTGTTCCTCCGGTA
>CAZPKJ010000266.1:0-2864 GCA_964587075.1 uncultured Flavobacteriaceae bacterium
CTTTTTCAGGTGACATTTTCCCTGGCAATGGTTACCTGGAAGCTCTTTCTTTTCACATAAAAACTGTGCTATAAAAGATCTGTTAATCTGAAACTCCATATAAATCAAAGGACCGCTCATCCATTGCAGCAAAACGCCAAGTATCAGTATGAATGAAATAAACCTCATCGAAAAGCAAATGTACGGAATCAAATAATCAGTGCTTTATGACTTTTCTCACAAAAAATTGAATTCTGTCAGGAATTTGTAAATAAGCGGTCCCAAAGGAATTCAATGGAATACGTAGTCTCTTATCTGACTATGAGCATTTCCCGGTATTTTGGAAGCGGCCAGTAGGCATCGTCAACCAGCTGCTCAAGTTTATCAACATGATACCTGATTTCATCAAAGTAGGGTCTTATTTTATCGCAGTATGCAATGGCCTTGGGCCGGGCGTGCTCAATCTTATTGGCTTTGCGCCGTTCATCTACCATCAGGTCGGTTTTAGTTTTTATTACGGTAATATGTCCTGAAATGGCTTTGATGATATCCAGTTGTATCGCGTAAGAATCCGCTTTGAGTCCGAGTGATTTCAGTCCCTCAACGTTTTTAATAAGATCAGACTGGTACTTGATAGCTGCCGGGATAATGTGATTGAGGGTTAAAGTGCCCACTATCCTCGATTCGATTTGTATTTTCTTTGTATAGGTTTCCAATAATATTTCGTGCCTTGCTTCAAGTTCCCGGCCACTGAAAATATTGTTGTTTGCAAAAAGTTCTTTCGATTTTTTTGAAACATATGCGTCCAGGGCAGGAGGGGTGGTGGTAAAATTCGAAAGCCCCCGTTTTTTGGCTTCCTTTACCCAGGCTTCGCTGTATCCGTTACCTTCAAAGCGAATGGCTTTTGAGTCGACAATATATTTTCGTAATACCTTGAGTATAGCTTCATCTTTTTTGATGTTTTTATTCATCAGTGCTTCAACTTCGCTCCTGAATTCTTTAAGTTGATTGGCTACAATGGTATTGAGCACAAGCATAGCACTTGAGCTATTGGCCGACGAACCAACGGCACGGAACTCAAACTTATTTCCCGTAAAGGCAAATGGCGAAGTACGGTTCCTGTCGGTATTGTCAATGAGTATTTCCGGGATCCTGCCAATGTTAAGTTTTATTTGTGTTTTCTCTTCGGGGGTGAGTTTTTCTTTGCCCACAGCTTTTTCAATATCATCCAGCACAGTACTCAGCTGCGATCCGAGGAAGATAGACATAATGGCGGGAGGTGCTTCGTTTGCGCCAAGCCGGTGGTCGTTGCTTGCCGAAGCAATGCTTGCGCGGAGTAAATCGGCATGTTCAAAAACCGCTTTGATGGTGTTGACAAAGAATGTTAAAAACTGAAGATTGGTTTTTGGGGAGTTACCGGGAGAGAGCAGGTTTACCCCGGTGTTGGTTACCAACGACCAGTTATTGTGTTTTCCTGAACCATTGATGCCGGCATAAGGCTTTTCGTGCAGCAGTACTTTGAAGTCGTGCCTGCGCGCTACCTTATCCATCAGATCCATCAGCAATTGATTGTGGTCGACAGCCAGGTTGATTTCTTCAAACACCGGCGCGCATTCAAACTGGCTCGGCGCCACTTCGTTGTGGCGTGTTTTTAGCGGTATGCCCAACTTGAACGCCTCTACTTCGAATTCCACCATAAAGGCATATACCCTCGACGGAATAGAACCAAAATAATGATCTTCCATTTGTTGTCCCTTGGCGGGGATGTGTCCGAACAATGTCCTGCCGGTCGACTCCAGGTCGGGGCGGGCGTTATACATGGCGGTATCAATGAGAAAATATTCCTGTTCAATACCAAGTGTCGCGTTCACTTTGGATACATTTTTATCAAAATACTGACAAACCGGAACAGCTGCCTGATCCAGTTCGTGCAAAGCTTTTAACAGGGGAGCTTTATAATCGAGTGTTTCACCTGTATACGACACGAAAATAGTAGGTATGCAAAGGGTTTTTCCCGAAGCACTTTCCATGATGAATGCAGGCGAAGTCGGATCCCAGGCTGTATATCCCCGGGCCTCAAACGTATTTCGGATTCCACCGCTTGGGAAGCTGGACGCATCGGGTTCCTGCTGAACAAGTGCACTGGAAGAAAAATTTTCGATAGCCTTACTGCCCTCGGCTAATTCAAAAAACGAATCATGCTTTTCGGCAGTCGAGCCGGTTAATGGCTGAAACCAGTGTGTATAATGAGTGGCACCTTTCGAAATGGCCCATGCCATCATGGCGGTGGCAACCTGCTCGGCTACTTTACGCTGAATTTGTCCGCCGCTGTCGATAGCTTCCAAAACCTGGCGGTAACTTTCTTTTGAAAGAAATTTCTGCATGGTATCCTTGTCAAAAACATTCTGACCGAAATAATCAGAAATTTTTCCCTCCGGGGCCTTTACCACATTGGGTACACGACTGAGGGTACTTTCGAGCGCCTTAAAACGTAAAATTGACATTTTTTTATATTTTTTGGGCAAAGGTATATTAAAAACAGGGGGGTAGTCAAGAAAAAAGTATGTTTTTTTATGAACAGGGTCTTAGAAAATAGGGGAGGGGCAGAAAAAATTAAAAATTAAAAATTAAAAATGTAGTTTTTAGAAGTTTTTGAAAATTCAAGCAAACAATTAACTGTTTATAGTTGTAAGCTCCAATGACACAAGCTGCCACAGTTCGTCATTTTCGTGGGTTAAAAGGCCTGATTATTAAGCGTATAGCCCGGTCGTACGAAATATAGTTCCACAACCAGTTAATAAATACCACCACCCGGTTTCTGAATCCGACCAAAGTCATCAGGTGAACCGTCATCCATATAAACCAAGCGGGAAAGCCTTTCAACT
>CAZPKJ010000267.1:0-1491 GCA_964587075.1 uncultured Flavobacteriaceae bacterium
TTATACTTCACGGCTTGGAATTCGCCAGGCCGACCTGGTTGAATATTACAAAAATGTTATCAAAAAGAATCCTAACCTGGAGGTAAAACTGCTTCACTTTTTTATTAATACCGGTATTCGCGACACAGCTTATTACTGGGCAGAGCTGAACCGGTGCATTAACATTTACTGTGACCTGAAAAAAGTTTGTCCTGAACTGGATTCACTGGATATCGGGGGAGGCTTCCCTATCAGGACCTCGCTGAGTTTTCAATTTGATTACGAGTACATGGCCGATGAAATTGTGAGGCAGATTAAAAGTACCTGCGAACAGCGAAAAGTAAAAGAGCCGAACATTTTTACCGAATTTGGATCCTTTACGGTTGGTGAAAGTGGTGCCATCCTCTTTAACGTTACCGAAGAAAAACGTCAAAATGACAAAGAGCTCTGGAACATGATCGACAGCTCATTCATTACCACACTTCCCGACACATGGGGAATCAAACAGAAGTTCATATTGCTCAGTATAAACCACTGGGACAAAGAATACCAGCGCGTGAACCTGGGTGGGGTAACCTGCGACAGTGATGACTATTACAACATGGAGAGCGTTAAAAACCGGGTCTTTTTACCAAAACCTGATACCGGAGAACCTTTATACATCGGATTTTTCCACACCGGTGCCTACCAGGAATCGCTGGGAGGATATGGAGGAATCCAGCACTGCCTGATACCCGCACCCAAACATGTACTCATCGACCGGGATGAAAATGGCGAATATGTAACACGATTATTTGCCAAAGAGCAAAGCGCGAAATCGATGATGAAAATACTGGGCTATTAGAGTTAAAACATCGGTGAATACCGTTGTTTATGATTATTCACTTCCAACTATAACCAGTCGCTGTTTTACTACCGATTCACCGGCTTTCAATTCGGCTATATAATTACCGGCTGCAACTCCGTACAAGGCAGTGTTGACTGCAATTTTGTTACTGCCTTCATACAGTGTACCCTTCCAGATGGCAGCCACAAGTTTTCCGGTCACAGAAATAAGCCTCACTTCGCCCGGGGTGGTCTTCGTGCTGATAATATCCATTAACAGGGCACCTGAGGAGGGGTTCGGGTAAATGCCAAACGAACCGGTAACCGTTGACGGTTGGTCAATACCTGTAGTTCTTACACTGTCGCGATACGTAATAGATGTTATAGTTTCGGTTCCGAAAGCCGGAATGGTAGTGTTTATTTGCAACAGGGGGATTCTCTGACCGGCTCCCAGCCATTTATACTCTATAGCTAATGGCGGATCAAAGCTGAACCCTATACCCAGGGTGTCGGCATAAATGGAATCATGAGCGGTAATCTCCGACCGGACCCGGATCACATCAAACGTGCCGTAGGGTGTTGTCAGTGAACCCCAGCCATCCACTTCCGACAGCCGAACCTGTTCGTGGCTGTAAAAACCAAGGTTGGGAATGCTAATCGAGAAATCGGAAAAAGATGAATCGGTAT
>CAZPKJ010000267.1:1501-2845 GCA_964587075.1 uncultured Flavobacteriaceae bacterium
GGCAGGCTGTACACCCTGTCTTTTGTATTAAAGGTTACCGGTACTCCCAAACCGTTGATAGATGCCCCATACCCCGTTTGGTGGTAAACTGATGAGGATTTGTAAAAAAACGAAAATACATCACTTATGGCAATACCGCCCCCTGGAATGCTGGGTAGCATACCACCCTTGTAAGCCAGGTTCGAACGGTTAGGGTTAAACGATAAATCGGCGAATATGAGAGAATACGTTGACCCGGCGGCACTGATGCTGATAAAGGAATCCACATCCTGGGAGGTGTGCTGAAGCATCGAAAAATCCCAGTTAAAAGCGGGTCCGGTTGGTACCGGATCAATAGCCGGGGTAATCATGCCATTACTGAACAAATAATTACCGCCGGCAACAGGAAGGTCCTGATTGGTAATTGTAATTTGGCTGATGGCAAATTTACTGAGCATTAAACATGCAACTAATATCAAAGGCTTTTGAATCATTTTGTAGAGTTTTTGCCAAATTTACATCCTAACCTTCAATTTTTTACTATCCCGGTTGAAATAACCTGTAGTTACATACGTTCCATTGCCCGATGGAATTCGGGCAACAACAAACGGAAATAGTTACTTTTGAACAAAATTTAAAGATTTGAGGCGAATAATTCTGTTTGTTGTTATTTGGACCGGAATGGCTCAACAGGTAACCGGCCAGGAGAAATATGAGGGGCTGGTTCAGTTTTCGGGGGTTGTAGTCACCGGCGACAGCCTGCAGCCGGTTCCGTTTGTTAGTATTATCATCAAAAACTCGTACCGGGGTACTATCAGCGATTATAACGGATTCTTTTCATTCGTTGCCCGGATGCGGGATACCATAGAGTTCTCAGCCATTGGATTTAAAACAAGCCAGTACATCATACCGGATACACTAAATACCGATCGTTATTCGTTGATTAAAATCATGACAACCGATACCATTTTGTTGCAGGAAACTATCATTTACCCCTGGCCAACCAAAGATCAGTTCCGGCAGGCATTCCTCAATTTAAAAGTCCCCGACAACGATTATGAACGTGCCAGGCGTAATATGGCTTTAGCAGAAATGCGCGATATGATGGTAAACCTACCGCTCGATGGAAGTGGAAATTACAAAGCGCTCATGATGGAAAAACAACAACGATTATACTCTGCCGGGCAGTATCCTTCGATAAGCTTACTCAATCCCATTGCCTGGGCCAAATTTATTGAGGCCTGGAAACGTGGTGATTATAAAGGCAAAAAAAAGGATGATTGATTTTATCCTAAAACAACACGGTTAATATTCATTTTGTGACGACAAATAACAACCGCATTTTCATAAGAGTCGCACTCATTT
>CAZPKJ010000268.1:0-2787 GCA_964587075.1 uncultured Flavobacteriaceae bacterium
CGACCCCGCCGCGCTCACCCGCGATCAGCTCCGCGAGCGCGCCCTCGCCCTCCTCCGCCCGCGCCGCGAGGCCGCCCTCAAAGCCGTCGCCGAGGAGTACGCCGTCGCCCTCAACGCAAAGCGCGCGACCAATTACCTGCCGAACTCCTGAACCGGGGTAAACATGGCTTTGAAGTTCCTTTGTTAAACTGGTTCCGTACCGGCTTAAAAAGTTTGATTGAGGAACTTCTTGGTGAAGATTTTATTGACCGGCAGGGATTATTCAACTATGATGAAATTACTCAAATCAGGCAACGTCTCTTCTCTTCGGTGCCCGGCGATATTGAGGGCAGGATGTGGGGACTGATCGTATTTCAGTACTGGTGGAAAAAGTACATGGATTAGTGATTTATTCACCACATTTGACCTATGCCAAGAATATTACGAATTATAAACCGGTTGAATCTTGGAGGCCCTACATATAACGTTGCTTATCTGTCGAAGTACCTGGCCCCCGAGTATGAAACCATGCTGGTGGCAGGTATCAAGGAAGATTCCGAAGAAAGTTCAGAATTTATTGTTGACCGGATGGGTCTGAAACCGGTTTATATCCCGCAAATGCGAAGGGATATTAACTTTTCGGCCGACAGGCTGGCTTACCGGAGAATTAAGGAGATCATTGGTGAATTCAAACCCGACATTGTGCATACGCACGCGGCAAAAGCAGGCACACTGGGCAGGCTCGCCGCTATCAGCATGAAAGTACCGGTTATTGTACACACTTTCCATGGCCATGTTTTTCACTCTTACTTCAACCCGGTAAAAACTTATATTTTTAAACATATTGAAAGGTATCTCGCTGAGCGGAGTTCAGGAATCATTGCCATCAGCGAATTGCAGAAACATGAATTATGTAACATTCATCATATCTGTAACTCAGAAAAAACAACAGTAATTCCACTTGGATTCGGGCTTAACCGCTTCCGTGAAAACCAGCAGGCGCTTCGCTTGCAATTCAGACAAACCTACGGACTTACGGATGATGTAAAAGCCGTGGCAATCATCGGCCGGATTGTGCCCGTTAAGAATCACAGGCTCTTCATTAACGCTTTTCGTAACTCAATTAACTCGTATCCGGGAAAATTAAGGGGCTTTATCATAGGTGATGGCGAAAACACTTCCGAAATAATCACTTTGGCGATTAGCGCCGGACTTCGGGTTTCAACACCGGTAAAACCTTTACCGGGTGCCGACCTGGTATTTACCTCCTGGATTAAGGATATTGAATATGCCCTGGCAGGGTGTGATATTGTTGCCATGACCAGCCTCAATGAGGGTACTCCTGTTAGTTTAATTGAGGCCCAGGCAGCAGGTAAACCTATAGTTAGCACCAATGTGGGCGGTATCAGTAACGTAGTTATTCCGGGCGAAACAGCCTTGTTGTCGGAAGCGCATGATGAGGCGGCATTTTCCGAAAACCTGCTTAAATTGTTAAATGATAATGACTTGTGTATTCGTATGTCGGAAAAAGGCTGGCCGTTTGTTAAGGAGAAGTTTCATTATCAGCGATTGGTGAATGATATGAGACAATACTATGCAGGGCTTTTGACCGCCGCGGGAAACAAATCTTTATCCACAAATAAATTTACCTAAATTTGTCAAAATTCTATTTCATTCATTATGCGAAAGTATCTGGTTATCTTGTTATTGCTGCCCTTGTTCTCTTGTAACATCAACCCGAGCATCATGTTCAAAACCCCCGATGACTACCCTTATAAAGTAGATCAGACAATCGGGAATGTTGAATACCGTATTGCCACAAACGACATATTGGCGTTCAGCATTTTTACCAATGATGGTTTTAAACTGATAGACCTCACTACCGGAGTAACGACGATGACCGGACAGGGAGCCTCGCAGGGGTTTAATGTCAATAATTCAACACGACTGCAGGTTGATGTTGAGGGTTCGGTAAAGTTTCCGATAATCGGAAAAATTAAGGTACTTGACCTCACCACCCGTGAGGCGGAGAGGATGCTTGAAGAGAGATATGCCGTGTATTACAACAAGCCGTTTGTGATGTTAAGTGTTGTTAACCGGCGTGTGATGGTATTCCCGGGCACCGGAGGTTCAGGAGTGGTTGTTACACTGGAGAATGAGAATACCACGTTGATTGAGGCGTTGGCTCTGGCCGGAGGAATCACCGAAACCGGTAAGGCTGATGTTATAAAGCTGATTCGTGGCGACAGCCGTAATCCACAGGTCCATCTGATCGACCTTTCGACCATTGAGGGCATGAAACAAAGTAATATGCTCCTTCAGGCTAACGACATCATATATGTAGAACCGGTAAAGAGGGTATCACGAGGTGTATTGGCTGAAATTACGCCAATCATTGGTATTGTAACCAGTTTGCTCCTTCTTTATGAAATTGTAATCAACCGGGCAAACTGATGACCGTTAAAATTATTTTTAATGCCGCGTAAAAAGATCACTCCTCTAAACGAGGAATTCGACTTTAAACTCTTTATTACCATAGCTAAAAAAAGCGCTTTGTGGTTTGGCGTTTTTATGTTTGTTTCATTCACCTTCGCGTTCCTGTACTTACGTTATACTGCTCCTATATATGAAGCCTTCGCGGTAGTAAAACTTTCGGAAGAAAATAATGCCGGACTGGTACTCGACCAAAAAGACAACCAGTTTCTTGAAGGATTTAATCAGCTGGCAGGCGACATCGAACTTATCCGGTCAAAGATAATCGCTGCAAGGGCCATCGAAAATCTCGATGTGGATGTAAGTTATTTTGCC
>CAZPKJ010000269.1:0-2728 GCA_964587075.1 uncultured Flavobacteriaceae bacterium
CTGGTAGTTTCATCCCTTCGGCAAAACGGTGCAATTGCCGTATTTTATTACCAGCTGCCGTACCGCGTGAGCCCTCAAAAGGACTCAGTACCGGAGAGAGAACCGATGCGGCCAGACGCATAAATCCATTGTTACGCATCACCCATTCGGCACGGTGTTTATTGTATCCGCCAAACATTTCGTCGGCACCATCTCCCGAAAGGGCAACCGTTACATGCTTTCGCGTATGTTTGCTTAAAATGTAAACCGCCAGAGCCGATGAATCGGCAAACGGCTCATCCAGATAGTCGAGAACATTATAAAGACACTCAAACAAATCATCATTTGTGAGTGAAAACACGGTGTGGTTGGTATTATGTTTTTTAGCTACCAGTTGTGCAAATACGGTTTCATCATACAGGGGCTCATCCTTAAATCCAATCGAAAAAGTATTGAGCTTGTTCACATGCCGGGCAGCCAGGGCCGTTATTACCGATGAGTCGATGCCACCACTTAAAAAACAACCTAATGGCACATCCGAAACCAGCCGTAACCTTACTGCATCATCCAGAAGGTTGGCCAATTCGTTTTTTGCCGAATCATAGGAAGTTTCATGAACAGCTACAGGATTGTGCTCTGGAATACTGTAGTACGCGGCTTCACTCAGTTCCTTTTGCGTGGAGTTTAACGACAGCAAAAGAAAATGGCCGGGTTGAAGTTTGGAAACATTCTCAAAAATCGACCATGGTCCGGGGATATAATTCAGTTGTAAATAATTTAAAACCGAAATCCGGTCAGGTACTCTTGGAATACCGGCTTCAATGAGCGATTTCAGCTCACTTCCAAATATCAGTTTTTCGCTGTCGCGATAGTAAAAGAGGGGTTTAATTCCCATCCGGTCACGGGCAATAAAAATGGTGTTCTCTTTTTGATCATGAATAGCTAATGCAAAAAATCCATTTACCCGGTCGAGACAATGAACCCCGTAATGTATGTAAAGTTGAAGCAATACCTCCGTATCGCTGCTGGTGCGAAATTGAACTCCCTGCTTTTCGAGCAGTTTTTTTTGTTCATGAAAATTGAAAAACTCACCGTTAAAAATGATAGTATACCTGCCAGTGGCATCCGACATGGGCTGATTGGCAGACTCTGATACATCAATAATGGATAAACGCCTGTGTCCGAAAGCCACCTGTCCGTTAATATAAAATCCCTCATGATCGGGTCCGCGCGAACGGATGCATGAGGTAGCCGGATTGATGCGTTCCAGAAACTTCTTTCCGGATTCCTCAAAAGCAATTATTCCAGCTATGCCGCACATGTGTTCCGTTTATATCGCCTTATCATGGATAATTTCCTGCACAACCAAACTTTACCGTTTTCTAAATGATGGAAAACTTATTACATCGGTATCATGAAATACTTTCTTAACATGGCGTCATATTCACTTCTTTCGAGAATACCCTTTTTAATAATTGGAGCCTGCAGGCCGTCCGACATGACAACTCCTTGTGGAACATTGAACGTGCTTCGCAATATAATCATGCTGGTACCGGTAGTTTTATTATACACCCTGATATGGTTGGCCGACGAATAAAACGCGGCTATATCACTATTATTGGATATGGAATCAATCAATGCCCTTGAAAGAGAAAAATAGGCTGGTTGCCCGGCATCCGCTGAGTCATGCGCCGCAGGACCATAAAAAAGTATAAAACGGCCATATAAATTGATGGTATCACCATTTTCACTGGCAAGTTCCGGAAGGATTATTTCGGAACTTATGGGCGCGGAGACTTCAGTGTTGGCGGGAGGCGACTTATCCTCTTTCGGGCCACAGCCGCAAATTGCCAGTATCAATCCGGCAAGCAGAAACGATTTTGACGGGATATTATGCTTCATGATTAAATTTTTAAAGATGACAAAAATAAGGAATACCCCCGTATGTTAGCTACAAATGAGGCCCTTTTTAATCACGAAGTTTGTGACAAAATGCTATTCTCCGGTTTTACAGGTTTTAAGTCCAACCAGCGTGTAAAGCGGACAAAATGAAAACAGGCTGGTAATAACAAATACGCCGGCCAGGATCAACAATACCGTTTCGGTAACACCGGAAATGACGCCTGCAAAACTTAATACAGCAATAATGATAGCCAAGATTACCCGGATTAACCGGTCGGAATTACCCATGTTTTTTTTCATACGATCAAAATATTTTAATAATTAATAATGATAATCCGCCAATAAGTACCAGGCAAAGCAGACAAACTATAATAATCTTCACTACCATTTCCCGTGTTTTCATTGGCGCTGGTAAAAGTAATATCCCACTTTTTATATTATACTGATAAAAATCATGAACATGCCTCATCACATCAATTCATGTAATTTTGGTTGTTAATATCAATCCAGGCATTAACAGGTCTTTTCCGCCTCCGTAAAAATATAGTAAATTAGCGGCATCAAAAGCCTATGTTACATCAGTTCGTGGTCGCAACAATATCCAAGTTCAGCTTCATCTTCCTGTTTTTAATATTAATATTAATATTCCGGTTTCCGGCTTTTGCACAAACCAGCTCTGACGATTCGCACACTTATTTTCAGCAACAGGTAGGATACAGGATCAATGTCATGCTCGACGACAGCAACCATATATTGCATGGTGACATCGAAATCAGCTACATCAACAACTCACCTGATACACTTCATGAAATCTGGATGCATCTATGGCCCGAAGCGTATCGCGACA
>CAZPKJ010000270.1:0-1041 GCA_964587075.1 uncultured Flavobacteriaceae bacterium
TCGCTGGCCGCGGTTATTTCGTTGAACAAATACCGGTTATTTAATTCATCCGATGAAATAGCCAATGAACGGCTGATTGATGAGATGCCGCTGATGATATTCATGCTTTCAGAAAAAAAGCGGTTAACTTATATGAACTTTTATGCTTCGAAAGTTTTTGGAGTCGACAGAACGGGCGTTGCCATGCAGCCGCTCACAACGGTTTTCAAGTTTGGAGCCGCCAATGACCACGAAACATTCTTCAATGCCTATCAGGTTTCGATGAATAAAAAAGTGGTTACTACTTTTGAATGTGGTTTTATAACACCAATGGGAAAAATTATTACAGATATTTCCAGTAAACCAATTATCAACAACAAACAAGTGGTTGGTGTGTTATTCGCCGCGAGAGATATTACCGCTCTCAAATTGTCGAATGAAAAAATCATTCACAATGAAATGCTGCTGGCCGATGCGCAGCACATAGCAAAAATAGGAAGCTGGGAATGGGATCTGCCAAACAACACTATTAACTGGTCGGATGAGCTATACAGAATCTATGGATTTGAACCCGGAGAAACAAAGGTAACTTACGAAAGCTTTTTAACCTGGTTTCATCCTGAAGACAAAACTATGGCAGATTCCATCATAATTAACGCGTTGCAGTCGGGAGAGGAATTTGATTACTTTGCCAGGATACATAAAAAAGATAACTCCATAGTTAATATTTATGCCCGGGGGCGTGTATTGAAAGATGAAAACCAAAATGTGGTTAAAATGATTGGCACGGCCCAGGATGTTACTGAGCTTATTATTAAGGAGGACAAATTAAAAACTCAAAACGAAGAACTGAAAAAAATAAACCACGAATTAGACAAGTTTGTATATAGCGTTTCTCACGATCTTCGCGCCCCGCTGCTGTCGATGCTGGGCGTAATAAATATCACTTCCGAAATAACCAATAATGAAATTACCCTTCAGCACCTGGGTATGCTAAAATCGAGTGTTGGCCGACTTGATAAATTCATTGAAGATATCCTCGATTATTCCAGGAATTCACGC
>CAZPKJ010000270.1:1051-2258 GCA_964587075.1 uncultured Flavobacteriaceae bacterium
CTGCCGACAATCATGTAAATAACATTTCAGTTGATGTTAACCAGAGCGGGTTTTTCTATTGCGATAAAAGCCGTTTACAAATTATTTTAAGTAATCTGATCTCAAACAGTATCCGTTATCGTAACCCCCTGATAAACGACAGCTATGTAAAAATAAGGGTCGATGCCGATGAATGTTGCGCCATTATTACTGTGGAAGACAATGGGGTTGGAATTAGCGATAAAAATCAGGAAAAAATATTCGAGATGTTTTACCGCGTTTCCGAAAGCTCAACCGGATCGGGCCTGGGTTTATATCTCGTAAAGGAAGCCGCTACAAAACTTCAAGGAAAAATAGAAGTAACTTCACAAACCGGTAAAGGTACTATTATGAAAATAACGGTACCAGGTCTGCTCTACCAGTAAAACTGTAAACAAAAATGACTCAGACCCTCATTTTCAATACGGTAATGATTATTGACGATACGCAAATCGACCGCTATGTAGCATCATTTATTATCAGGAAACTGAATATTGCACAAAATATTGTTGAGTTCGATATGGCCACAAAAGCTATCGATTACCTGATTGAATACAAAAATTTGCCTGAAAAATTACCGGGCCTGATTTTACTTGATATTCGTATGCCGGAGATGGATGGTTTTCAATTCCTCGACTCGGTTGACAAAATTCCAGGTGTAGCTGATTCCGTAAATGTAGTTATGCTGACTTCGTCACTCGATCCCGACGACATAAATCGGTCGAAGAAAAGTAAACTGGTAAAAACTTTTATCAACAAACCACTGAACGCAGAAAAACTTGAATCCATTATCTCAATATTAAAACAATAGCTGTACACCTAAGATAATTCTGACGGGAAATCAGATAAATGGTTTAGTTTATGAACTACCAAGCTCCTGTACAGCCAGCCAGGCCATAAGCCCCATACCGGTTTCCAGTGCTTTTTCTTCAATATCAAAAGTTGGCGTGTGAACCGACGAAGTAATGCCCCTGCTCTCGTTGCGTGTACCCAAACGGTAAAAACAGGCACTTGTTTGCTGCGAATAAAAAGCAAAATCTTCGGCAGCCATCCAAATTTCAAGGTCTTCAACATTCTCTTTACCCAAATACGTTTCGGCCGATTTTCGCACCGAAGCGGTCAATTCGGGATTATTTACCAGTGCAGGATAGCCTTTTCGTATTTCAAATTCCAGCTTTGCACCCATACC
>CAZPKJ010000270.1:2268-2722 GCA_964587075.1 uncultured Flavobacteriaceae bacterium
AATGCGCCATTTTTAATATTTTCTCATGCGCTTCCGCCCGCCACTTTTCATCCAGTGTCCTGAATGTTCCTTCCATGTACACCTCATCAGGTATTACATTGGTAGCACCATTCGCAATAAATTTACCAAATGATAAAACACTCGGCATGATAGGACTGGCTTGCCGGCTCACAATTTGTTGCAGGGCAACAATCATGTGTGAGGCAATCAGTACCGGATCTATATTCAGATGCGGCATGGCACCATGACCACCCTTGCCTATTACCTTAACATATATTTCATCCGTCGATGCCATATAAATTCCCGACCTGAATCCAACTTTTCCAGCATCAATCAAAGGCATAACATGCTGTCCTATGATTCCTGCCGGTACAGGGTCCCGCAGAACTCCCTCCCTGATCATCATGGATGCACCCCCTGGAAGTTTTTCTTCGCCGGGTTGAAAAATTAATTT
>CAZPKJ010000271.1:0-2710 GCA_964587075.1 uncultured Flavobacteriaceae bacterium
GTGGCCCGAATGTTATCCGCCTAAAATTACCATTCACTAATTATTAACCAGGGAAGTAGCTCACAAGTATCCTGAATCGGATCGCTATCACCAAAAATTGATTTAAAATGCCAAGGTCAGTCAATTCAGTCGCTTCAAAAGCCAGAAGAAGAAAACTTCTCAAACAAGCAAAAGGTAACTGGGGTTCCAGAGGAAACCTGTTAACCGTTGCCAAACACACCGTCGAAAAAGGTTTGCAGTATGCTTACCGCGACAGAAAAACCAAGAAAAGAAATTTCAGGAGCCTTTGGATCCAAAGGATCAACGCAGGAGCCAGAGAGCATGGAATGTCCTATTCACAACTTATGGGTAAATTACATGATAAGGGCATTGAGCTGAACCGTAAGGTGCTCGCTGATCTGGCTATGAATCACCCCGATGCCTTTAAGGCAGTTGTGGAATCCGCAAAATAACCATCCCTGCAATGTTATTTAAACCATCCCCTTCCCGGGATGGTTTTTTTTTGCATCCAACGTGAACCGACCTCATATCCGATTCATGTATCTTTACCCGTAGTTACCGCACCTCTACAGGAATTATTACAATCACATTATGAACCAGCAATTAAAGTTTTTTCTGCTTCCATGTTTGGTGTTTGCCGGTTTGTTTCTTTCAACAGGTTCTCTGAACCGTCCTGCCACAGATGATTTTGAATTCATGTCGAAATTAAGTGAACTGGGATTTAACGGTTCAGTACAGTATTTCTACAATAACTGGAATACCAGGTGGATGGCCGTATCATTGATGAATGTTGTGCTTTTCTCATACCAGGCTATTGGTAACTTTTTTATTTTTCATCTTGTTTCACTCATATTGTTATGGTATGCCTTTTACCGGCTTACCATGTCATTTATATTTGTACGACCTGCCATCCGTTCCATTCTTGCAGGATTTTTAGTCATTACATTTTTTCATGCCTGTTTTTCGGTACCCGATGTTTTCTTTTGGGTGAATACCTCGGTGATGTATCTGTATGGATGTATTGCCTGCATTTTTGCTTTGGCTGCCATTCTCAGCCCTTCACGCGGAGCCGTTACACTGGCAACTTTGGTGGTATGTGGTTTGTTTATTGGAGGATCTTATGAGCCCCTGGTTTTTACCTTATTGGTGTGTGGGGCAACCATCCTGGTATACATGTTTACGGTTCATGGCGGACGGGTTATTGCACGGCCCCCGGTCTTAAAAACCATCATCCTTTTAGCAGTGCTCATGATTGCCTTTGCTATCAGTTATGCGGGCGAAGGCCACCTTATCAGAGCTTCATTCCTGCCGCAAACAACTGTTGGATTTAAAATCCTGGTGTTACTAAAGTCAATTCTCAAATTACTGGTACTTTACCTTCCATGGAAATTGTTACAGGCTTTTTTATTCGCACTTCCTTTTGTTGTTGTAGGTGCATGGACTACACCGGAGCGACTTACATTCAGGATCGTTATCCGGGCATTCATAGCTCTCCTTGTTCTGTGCATCATTTCCCTGGTTCCGTTAGTATTTATCATGAGCGAAATGGGTCCCGAAAGAGCATGGACTCAGATTTCATTATATGTTACTTTTTTTGCTATTCTACTGGCTGCATATCTGGGTAAACAAAACCGAAACCGCTTGATAAAATTTAAGTTTTTCCCCTTTGCGGGGAGATTGCTGGCACTCGTATTGTTAATAGAAGGATTGCCGGCTATAAAAACACAGATGAAGTACGTAAGCGCCTATGAAAAAAGAATGGAGAAACTGATCGAGTTAAAAATGGAAAATAATACCGCAACGACAGAACTCGATCCTTTACCATCTTCAGGATGGCTCCATTCGGCAGAGATTACTATCTATGAAGATCATTTTACCAACCGTCACCTCAAAAATTATCTCGGCCTCGATTTTAATATTGCCGTTAAAAACGAATCAGCCGAAACTAAAAACTGAAAAAGAATTGTAACCGGAAATCGGTGGTGGTTGAAGGCTTTCCGGTATCAATATTGGAGAGATATTCAATATCCGCAGGTTTCAAATCAATGTACCAGAAATTTACTGATGGATGCATCGACAATTTGTCATTTAACTTCAGTTTGTATATTACCGACGCAGTAAAGGCCGGTCCATTCAAAAATTCGGTTTGTTCATTTTGCCGGCTGTCGACAACCACCGTATTTTTATGTGGTGAATACACGAGCGTACCAATGCCGCCCCCCAGTTTAATGGTTAGGGGTATTTCGTTGCTCAGCAGGTAATACCCGTTAAAACTGATGAGCATACGTTTGTTCGATGACCGCTCTCCCGATGCAACTCCGGCCTGGAAAATTTCATGCGATTCAATCCATACGGCAGGGCCAAAGTCGAGGCTAAACCGCTTGTTCAGCTTGTACCCCAGCGACCCCGACAACGTGATGCCTCCGGGCATCACCGACGACTCTTTCTGCAGCACCGGATCGTTTGAAATACCGTATCCTATACCAAGGGTCAGCACAAATGGTTTGGCCGGAACCGGGTTAAAATATTCAGGATTCGAGGCAAGCAGCGATGTTCGGCCGGCCAACATTTGAATCCCGGTTAATACTATGAGAACTACAATTTTGGCAATAGTGAAATGTATGCGGTTAGGCATAGATACGGTTGGTTTTTGGTTGAAAAAAGTTGGTTAGACGGGGCAATTTAAAATAAATTACGGTTCGTGCGACAA
>CAZPKJ010000272.1:0-2709 GCA_964587075.1 uncultured Flavobacteriaceae bacterium
ACATAAAAAATAACAAAAAGCCAAATCCGGGGATTTCTTGGCTTACCTTGTGCGCGCATCTGTTGGCGGAGCTGAGCCACCAGGGCACGAAGTTTTCACGAAGAGTTTTTAAGGGATTGCATGATTAAATTCATTCTGGTAAAATAATCGTGCTGTGCTTACACCTTTCCGATAAGCAGAAAATAAAAATACACAAAGGGCATACTAAGCACCAGCCCGTCGAACCGGTCGAGAATACCCCCATGCCCGGGGAAAAATACACCTGAATCTTTTACATGTATACTCCTCTTGAGCATCGATTCAACCAGGTCACCCAAACTTCCGGTAACAACAATAATCACGGCAACCACAATCCATTCACTCAATACCAGCCCTTCAAATACTTCTGAATTCAGCCACGCAGCCAATCCCGCAGTAATCAATCCTCCAAAAAATCCTTCCCACGACTTATTCGGCGAAATCCGCGGAAAGAGTTTATGCTTCCCCCAGGTAGAACCAATCATATACGCACCGGTATCACTTGCCCACAGTATAAGTATACAACCCATAATAATTTCTCCGTGGTATTGAATCCCGTCGCCGGGTGCAAATCCAAAAACAATGTCGAGCATCAACACCAATGGTAAGGTGAAATAAATCATCCCCAAAAGGGTAACGGCTATATTCTGAAAAGGGTTGGTTTTTTTTCGATACAATTCAACAAAAAAGACAAGCGACAACAAGGGTAATATCAACCCTGGCAGCATAATATTAATACCTGTAAAAAACCAAAACGCGAATCCGGTAAAGATAACCTGTGAAACGAACAGACCCGTGATTATCTGGGGCTGGATTTGATCGGAGGATAACAATTTATAAAATTCCAGAATCCCCAAAACGGAAATCAGTAAAAAGGCAGCCAGAAATGAAACCGGGCCATACAATATGGCTGCAGCTAAAACAAACGCGAATGTAAGCCCCGTAACAGCTCTTTGTTTAAAATTTTTCAAAGCTCATGTGTCTTTATCAGAAACTCCGAAAGTACAACATCTTTTTTATGCACATACAAATCAATCTCACCCATGAATGTATAAGATGAATCTTTCCTGTTTACCTCCACCGACTGAACCTGGTTGTCTTCGAGAACCGCTTTTACAATATTTACTTTGTGTGCCTGCGTTGAAGAATATACAACTACCCAGTCGCGATCCCTTTCAACCATATCACCATCCGGGTTTATCTACCAGGAACAAATAAAGCTCCGAAGGGCCTTGTGCTCCGGTTACTATCTCATTGCCAATGTCGGCGGTACAGGATGGCCCGGTAATAAAAGTTACCGATGACGGCGGCTGTTCGGGATACTTAACCTTCATAAAATTCAGACCATCTTTTATATCATCTACAAACTGGTTACTGAAAGCCACTACTATGTGCGCTGAAGTAAAAAGCGGAATACTACGACCTGAACTCAGGGCTGACGATACCATAATACTACCTGTACGTGCAACAAGGCATTCACACAGCGTTATGGCAGCGCTACCCGCAACAATTTTTACCGGATCAGATGAAACAGGGAATTCACACTGGTTCAGAAAATTATTGAGCTGTGGCTCTACACACAAGAGCTGCATCCATTTTTTTTGCTGGGCCAGATTTAACAAGGACTCGGCAAACTCGAGCATATCCGAACAAAAAACAAAGTTTCCTCCCGTTTCTTTGAAGGCTCTTGCAAAAATTAAATCCGGAACATCATCATTCATACGGAAAACCGGGCTGTCGAAATCGAGATTGGGATAAGGATTGGTGGTTTTCGAAATCAGGGAGCTCCTGATTTTTTTAAGTACTTTTTCCCTGGTGGTACTTTCCTGCATAATCAAATTTAAATAATCCTATTTAAATCCTGCTTCAGGAGTTTTCATCGTTAACCGAAGGTGATTCCGTATGAGTCGTTTTTACCTCATCAGCATGGCCATTTCCATTTACTGATGGAGAAGTAGTGGATTCTGGTTTCTGCTCCAGTAATAACTCTTCTTCAAAAGGCCGCTTCCCGAAAATCAGAATCAGATCTTCTTTAAAAATCACTTCTTTTTCAAGAAGATGCTGAGCCAGCTTATCAAGTTCAGCCCGGTGATTGATTAAAATATCTCTCGTTCGCTTATAGCACGCCTCAATCATCTTACTCACTTCTTCGTCGATAATTTGGGCGGTTTTCTCGGAGTAGGGTTTGGTAAAATTATAATCCTGGTTACCGGATGAATCGTAAAAACTGATATTTCCAATTCTTTCATTTAAACCGAATATCGAAACGGTAGCATACGCTTGTTTGGTAATCTTTTCAAGGTCACTCAATGCACCCGTTGATATCTGGCCAAACACAATTTCTTCAGCGGCACGGCCGCCCAGGGCGGCACATATTTCATCAACGATTTGTTCTTTGGTATTTATCTGTCTTTCTTCGGGCAGGTACCAGGCCGCTCCAAGTGAATTGCCTCTTGGTACAATGGATACTTTTACCAGCGGGTGTGCATGCTCGAGCAACCAGCTTACTGTTGCATGGCCAGCCTCGTGATACGCAATTACCTTTTTTTCATGGGTTGAAATAATCTTGTTCTTCTTTTCAAGACCACCAATGATCCTGTCAACAGCATCAAGAAAATCCTGTTTGTCGACAGTTGTTTTATTTCTCCTGGCGGCTATGAGTGCAGCTTCATTACACAGGTTCGCCAAATC
>CAZPKJ010000273.1:0-2696 GCA_964587075.1 uncultured Flavobacteriaceae bacterium
AGTTGATCCCGGGTTACCGGCATCAAGAATGAGCACATCTGAAAAACAGATGGTAGTATCAGGGCCAAGTGCAACGGTTGGCGCCTGGATAATAGTCAGGACAAAGTCATCGGTGCCGGTACAACCTGAGGGTGATGTAACGTTAACCGTATACGTTCCTGAAGCCGAAGTAGTAATACTTTGTGTATTTAATCCAAGTGAACTTCCATCCAGGAACCAGTCGTAAGTACCGTTAGGTACGCCTGCATCGAGGGTAGGAAATGGATCGTTTGAACAAATGGTAATATCAGGCCCCAGTGAAACAACCAGGTTTGGTTCAATGACAATTTCAATTTCATCGGTACCGGTGCAACTTCCGCCGGTATTGACAATTACGGAATAGGTACCGGCGGCTGTTGGCTGATATGTTTGACTTGTGGCGTTCGCAATAGGATTGTTATTAAAGTACCATTGGTAAGTACCTCCGGTTACACCGGCATCCAATACCGGAATAGGATCGGAGGCGCACAATGAAATGTCGGTGCCTAAGGCAACAACAGGCGAAGGATTGATGGTAACCTGTACGGAATCGGAACCAACACAAACCGGGGTTACACCCACGGCAACAGTATAGGTACCCGACTGACTGGCTGTGATAGTTTGTGTTTGATCGGGCAATTGTATTCCGTTCAGGAACCAGGTATAGGTTGCTCCGGATATTCCGGCATCCAGAACAGGAAGCGGATCAACATCGCAAAGTACAATGTTAGATCCTAAATCTACGATCAGGTTATTTAATACGTTCAGTATTGCCAGGGTATCACCGGGCAGGATGTAGGTATTGCAACGGTTGGTGAATGTATTGGCATCAGAGCCATTTTGCACCATCAGGTAAACCGGTGTGGCCGGTGAAACAAATGATCCGAAATTAAATGTGAGTGTATTGGAGTAGCTGTTTCCTCCCGGGCAGTTCGATACACTGGTTACGGGATAAGTTATACCATTGGCATCAATCAGATAAAACTCACTTCCCGAAGCGGTAAGAGTGTTACACGAAACTTCATAATTGAATGTCACGGTTACTTCATTAAATGAACAACCTACATCCAGCACTTCAGTATCAAAAATACCCGGGTCGATAACGTTATATGGTATCGAATCGTATTCCGGCATCTGTACGCCACACTCACTCAGGAATGTATTGTTGTCAAATCCAACTTTAGTAAATGCATAGGTTATACCAGCGGTAAGCGGGTAGAAGAAAGTAACCAGGATACTGTCGGACTGACCATTGATACAATTCACAGGAACGGCTGATAAAACCGGATTAAGTTGTCCTTGCGGAGTTAACAGGCGGATATCAGTAGAAACCACCGAACCACATTGAATAGGCTGGTCAAGTACTATGTAAAGCGAGTTGTCGCCGCAATTAGCAGTATAATATGGAGCCGGATTTCCATTGGGGTCAACCGGAGGCGCAAAAGCAGGGGCGGTTCCAATACAGGTTGAAACCACTTTCATTTGCATATCTCTTTTAATCTGTCCGATTTTCACTCCATTGCGAAACTCTTCCACAACAACTGCCATAACACCAACCTGAAGCATGGAAGGAGTAAAGGAAATAGTACCGTTATTTATGTCAATGGACCAGGGTGTTGAAGAGGCCAAAGGATATAGTGCACCATAAGGAGCGAGGTAACCTACTGAAGTATTCAATGCGTTTTCGTTGATAGCCAATGAAAACACCAGTGAATCTCCATCAACATCGGATGCCAGCTGGCTGTAGAAAAACTGATTTCCTATACAAAACTGCGTTACCGGAATATTAGCGAATACCGGAGAGCTGTTTGTCGGGAAATTGAAGTTATCAAGAGTAGTGGATACGTATAAATTCTCAGCGCCCGGGTTAGTCAGCGTATTAATCTGAGCGTTCCGGCAGCAGAGTGAATATGCAAACCGCCAGTCGGCACAGGGGCCAGGTAGCGTTACTACACCCTGGTATATATGTTCCTGAACGCCGTAACCTGGTCCGCCATTACAGGAGGACACAACAGTCGGCAGGCAGGGGGAAGGAGGAATTTCCTGTCCTGATCCGGGAAGCTTTTGCAGGGTAATTGACCCGTTGGCAAAACAACTGGATGAATAGGTGATGGATGCGGTGGTGGGTGCCGAAATACCCTCGCAGTCCCTGTAAAGCCTCAAAGTAAGCAGAAATTGATTCGGCCCTACATAGGAATAGGTGATGTCAGCAGCAACCGCGTGGCTTCCGTGCGACTGTGTTGAGATCAATGAAAGTGCACCGATTAAGGTGACGGTGAACAGAGTAAAAATTCGTCTCATTAACATATTGGTTTAGTTTTGATTAATTAAAATTATTGTGGTTATCATTTCCAAGACGCAAGGTTGCAAGGCAACGATGCATCATAAACTGCTTTTTAACGCTTTAAAGTAAGTGTGCCCTTTTGCTGGTGCTTCTCACCCGAATTACCCGTGGCAAATATAATATAAAAGTATGTGCCCTCCTTAGCATCGTGGCCCGAATTTATCCTGCCGTCCCAATAAGAAACCGGACTGGCCCATTTGTGAACGATACGGCCACTTTGATCGAATATATGAACTTCATAATCAGATAATTCAGAAGTATCAAAAGTGAATACATCATTAAATCCATCGTTATTCGGGGTAAGGATGTTTGGCACGTTGGCAATGTGTAAATC
>CAZPKJ010000274.1:0-2682 GCA_964587075.1 uncultured Flavobacteriaceae bacterium
TGACTGACCATTCAGGAGCAAATTTATCCTGCCAAAGTATCTTACAAACACCAGGCCCTCACTGCGGATGTGTAAAAAGGCAAGTTCACCCGGCAGCGTTTCGTTTACTATCAGTTTTGCTTTACGCGAGGCCGATTCTCCTGTGGCATTGATGATGAGAATGCGGTCCGACTGCGTAAAGTGATTTACAAGATGGGCGGTGGCGAACGAATTTACAAGCTGTGCTTCGATGGGTTCAATATTGAAAACACTGGCAACGGTATCGATAAATTCAAGTTCCTGTTCTCCGGGAGTTTCGCCAAATGAGTAGGCGAATTCGATGAGTTTTATGAGAACAATATATTTTTGTTTTTGGTCGAGTTCACTGTTAATTTGTGTACAGATTTTTAAAACTTTAACCGAATTGGCCGCAAGCCTTTTTCCGGCTACGCCTGTGCTGGCTTTTCCCTGCAAAAACAAAAGATAATCGTCGAACGCCCTTAAATAGTAATCGTGGTTGGCCTGTGTAACCTGTTGTCGTAAAAATGCTACAACAATGTTTTTTGCATCACCAGTGAGTTGTTCCCTGTTTGCTATGATGGCAAACAGTTGCATGAGGGCTTTAAGTATTTTTTCACTCATAGTTGCTGCGCTTCAATGGTAACTGAAAAAAAAAGGAAAGAGTGGTGCCCTTTCCTTTACTTTAATAACATCTGATTATTATTTGATAATATTCCCTCTTACAACTTCCAGCTGGCTGGCTAGTTTGTTAAGCAGGGCATCATCAATGTTGGCAGGGTCTGACGGCTCTTTGTAAATTTCCAAAAGTTTATCGAAATCCGCTTTTATGGTTGCCATCTCCTCCGAACCGCTAAACTCACCCAATACCTTGGCGATATTATCCAGATAAACCCGCTGCTCCCATACCCGCTGATAGAGTATCTCATTTTCGGCTGACCGTTTTTGCGTTTTCAGCAAATTAACGGTAATGTACTGGCATTCGAGCCAGCTTCCCGCAAGGATCTGACTGGCTGTTTCAAGCCTTTCATTCGAACGAAGATATGCATCAGTTGCGGCATAGGCCTCGTCGATCACCCGGGTGAGCGAATCCCTGTTCTCCTGGTTAGCTTCAAAACGGTCGACAAACCTTTTGAACGTTTCGCCCAGGTTCAGCCGTTCGGCCAGTGTTTTTGAACTTGAATAGTAGTTATAAATATCAGTATTACGCTCATTAATGACCAGATAGGCTAAATCAACTCCGTATATCCCGTAATTGAATGCCATTTTAAGGGTGGTGTTATAATTCTTGACATTTGATGACGGATTCAGCAACGATGTATTAACCGGCAGCTTCGATTTGGTTACTTCATCAAAAATGGTGATAGGTGAGGGCAGGTTTGCTATGGTATATGAAAACCTGAATGTAGCTACCTCGTCAATGGGTGTGGTGTCGGTAGCCATACCTGAACCATCATCGGCAAGCTCGCCACCCTTTTGTTCATTTCCGCAAGAAAAAAAACTACCTGAAAGGGCACATATAACAAAGAGAAAGAGAATTGATTTTTTCATAAATGAGATTTTCAGCAAATATATGGATCATTGTTTAAAATGCAAATACGTATTATAAATAATTGAATTTTAACATTGTATGAAAAAACCCGACTTACCCTTTGAGAGCCGCTGAATTGCATTATGCAGGACAAAATCAATTTAAATGAAATGCAAGCTGTAAATACCTGTATGCAATGGATAATTATATTTGCACCACATTAAATTTTTATACCATCGCGCCATCATGGATATTACCTTCAACAAAAACGAAGATTTCAATAAAACCCAGGTTAGTTTTTTGCAGAGTAAATTGCATACGGTAGCTGAGGGAGGCGGTAAAAAAAATGCGCTAAAACAAAAAGAGAAGAATAAACTCCTGGCACGTGAAAGAATCAGCTACCTCCTCGATTCTGACCGCCAGGTAATTGAAATTGGCTCGCTTGCCGCGGATGAAATGTATTCCGAATATGGCGGGTGCCCTTCGGCAGGTGTGGTAGTGGTTATAGGTTATATCAGCGGAAAGCAGTGCATGGTTGTTGCCAATGATGCCACCGTGAAGGCCGGAGCCTGGTTTCCCATGACTGCCAAGAAGAATTTACGAGCCCAGGAAATTGCTATCGAAAACCGGTTACCAATTATCTATCTGGTTGATAGTGCCGGTGTGTTTTTACCAATGCAGGATGAAATTTTTCCGGATAAGGAGCACTTTGGACGGATATTCAGGAACAACGCGGTAATGTCATCCATGGGCATTATTCAAATTGCGGCCATCATGGGCAGCTGCGTGGCTGGAGGGGCCTACCTGCCAATTATGAGCGATGAAGCCATGATTGTGAATGGAACCGGTTCCATCTTCCTGGCCGGTTCATACCTGGTTAAGGCTGCAATTGGTGAAGATATCGATAATGAAACACTAGGCGGCGCATCTACGCAAAGTGAAATTTCGGGAGTCACCGACAACAAGTTTGATTCAGATGAGGCATGCCTGGATTATATAAAAAGTATTTTTTCTAAAATTGGCGATTTCGACAAGGCAGGATTTAACAGGACCGAAGCCGCCGACCCTAAGATGGATCCGAAAGAACTTTACGGTTTATTGCCTGTAGAGCGTGAAAAACCATACGATATTCGCGACATCATTGCACGCATGGT
>CAZPKJ010000275.1:0-2538 GCA_964587075.1 uncultured Flavobacteriaceae bacterium
AGGCGACGGGTCGACAGCGGAGAGATGGCGGTTGCATTCGCTTTATACCCGGTTACGATGAAGCAATTGATTGATATTGCAGATTCGGGTAACATTATGCCACCTAAAACCACATGGTTTGAACCTAAGTTAAGAAGCGGACTGGTGTTGCATGCGCTTGATTCGTAATTCATATCTAACCTGTTTTTTATGATGCCATGTAACGACGTGCTTCTGTTGCATGGAGCGCTGGGAAGTAAAAGTCAATTTGACCAGCTGGTTGATCACCTCGAGCCCCGTTACAGGGTGCATTGCATTAATTTTTCGGGTCATGGGGGCCGTTGCACCGAAGCTGTTTTTTCGCTGGATCTGTTTTGCCGTGATGTTATTGCCTACCTGAATGAAAATAATTTGAAAAAAGTATTCATGTTTGGCTATAGCATGGGCGGATATGTGGCTTTGTCATTCGCGCTGAGATATCCCGTTTTGACGGATAAAATTTTTACGCTTGGCACCAGGTTCGAATGGTCGCAACAAATTGCACAGAAAGAAATATTAAGACTAAACCCCGATACAATGCAGGTAAAAGTACCTGCGTACACCGAATTGCTCCGCGAGCGGCATGCGCCCTGTAACTGGAAAGATGTCGTTGATAAAACCGCTGCATTCATGATCATGCTGGGCAACGACCCAATCACAGAAAATGAATTTAATAAGATAGATTGTTCTGTTCGCATTGCCGTGGGCGACTTTGATACTATGGTGGATGCCCGGCATTCGCGCATTACCGCCTCCTGTTTACCAAACGGATCATTCACCATTTTTCAAAACACTCCTCATCCGTTCGAACAGGTGAATGTTGAAAGGTTAAGTACGGAACTGAAAAGTTTTTTTAGCGGCAGTTGACGATGGCTCCGGGTGATTGATAACATAGTTGAGCCAGGCCACACCATCATAAATCAGATCGCATTCATATTGCATACCCAGCTTAGCTGCAACGCGTACCGACCTCATATTTTGTTTGTGAATACGTGCTACTATCCGGCGCAACCCGAATTCATTGA
The DNA here is from genome assembly GCA_964587075.1 of uncultured Flavobacteriaceae bacterium. Lineage (GTDB taxonomy): Bacteria > Bacteroidota > Bacteroidia > AKYH767-A > OLB10 > CAZPKJ01. The sequence continues at coordinate 1,044 of CAZPKJ010000275.1, forward strand.
ATCCCATATTGCAGCAGGCACCGGCAGTTTCAACAGCAATTCCCTGGCCCCAGTATTCGGGTAATAGCCGGTAACCGATATCCACTTCGTTTTCGGTCGGGTTGTATTTTAACCCGCACCATCCGGCAAACAGTTGATTTTGTTTCCAGATAACGGCCCATCTTCCGAAGCCTGATTTTGAATAGGCGTCGTATTGATAAATAAATTTTTCAGCGTCTTCAACCGATTCAAAGGGAGGGTCGGTTGTAAAACGGAAGATATCGGGGTGTAGGTTTAACTGGTACAAACCAACTGCATCTTTGGGCGAAAATTCGCGGAGTACAAAACGTGTTGTTTCAAGAACAAAATCATTCATAGTTCCACCAATTCAATTTCTAACGGGTTCCATGTAGCAATCATACAGGTTGGCCGGCATTTTTTCGCTTTCGCGGATGGTATATATCCCATCAGTGATCCCGGATTTACCAGGATACAATTATTGTATTGTTCCATAAAGGGTTTATGGGTGTGTCCGGTACAAACAAGTTGGTATTTTCCGGATGTAGCGAGAGGCGTGGCCAAATCGTGGTAATGATACACGGCCAGGCCAACGTCGTCAGGGATACCCGCAGCCGGGGCTCCCCGCTCTTTCAGGAAATATTCGCCATGAAGATAAATTTGCCGGAAGGTATTACGGGTGGAATTAAATTGTTCGCATTTGATGCGCATGTTAAATTTGTCACAGTCGTTGTTACCGAATACGATATGTACGGGTAACGGGCAATTTTCATGAAATATATCCATGATAAAGGGCGAGCACAAATCACCGCAGCATATTACCGAATCGCAGGCAGAGTCAGCCGCTTTTTTAAGTGCCGTTTCAAGATGCTGCACATGGTCATGAATATCGGAACAAATAAGTGTTTTCATTTAACGGATTAAAGTACCTTTGAATTTCAAATTTAGTAATTTGGCTCGTTAATACTATGGCCGTCGATAAACAAACGTTGGAACAGATTCTCTCAGACCTTGAAAGGTATGGTGCAACGCTGGTGGCTGTATCAAAAACAAGGCCGGCTGATGAGATCAGGGAGGTGTTCGAAGCAGGGCACCTGCATTTTGGTGAAAACTATACCCGTGAGCTGGCCGGTAAAGCAGGTCAGCTACCGGTTGAAATCAGATGGCATTATATCGGGCACCTGCAACGGAACAAGGTCAGAGAGATCATATCCTTTGTGCATCTTATACACAGCGTTGATTCGGAGCGGTTGGTAAAGGAGATTGACAAGCAGTCAAAAAAGGCTGGCCGGATTGTAGAAATATTACTCCAGGTTCATATTGCCAGAGAAGAAACCAAGTTTGGTTTCAATATGGATGAATGTGAACAATGTGTTCAAATGTTCATCGGACAGCAATACTCCTCCGTAAAATTACGCGGATTAATGGGTATGGCAACATTCACGGATGATAAGTTGCAGATCAGGGAAGAGTTTCGTGGGTTGAGGCAATTTTTTGA
>CAZPKJ010000276.1:0-2505 GCA_964587075.1 uncultured Flavobacteriaceae bacterium
GTAGGGGTCAGCAAGACCTATCCTCCGCAGAAACAAGTACTTAAAAACATCTATTTGTCATTTTTCTACGGTGCCAAAATAGGAATCCTGGGTCTGAACGGCTCTGGAAAATCGACCCTGTTAAAGATCATAGCCGGTTTGGAAAAGTCGTTTCAGGGCGAGGTGGTGTTTTCACCCGGTTACCGTGTGGGATATCTTCCGCAGGAACCTGAACTGGATGAAACTAAAACCGCCAAGGAAATAGTAATGGAAGCGGTGCAGGATGTGGTGGATATACTGAAAGAATATGAGGAAGTGAACAATAAATTTTCGGAGCCCATGAGCGATGACGAGATGAATAAACTCATTGAACGGCAAGGGGTATTAACGGAGCAAATTGAGCATCACAATGCGTGGGAGCTCGACAACCGTATTGAAGTGGCGATGGATGCCTTGCGTTGTCCGGAAGGTGATTCACCGGTTAAAAATTTATCAGGCGGTGAGCGTCGCCGCATTGCCCTATGCCGTTTGCTTTTGCAGGAACCGGAAATCTTATTGCTTGATGAGCCTACCAATCACCTGGATGCCGAATCGGTCGACTGGCTTGAACAGCATTTGCAACGGTACAAAGGAACGGTAATTGCCGTTACCCACGACCGTTACTTTTTGGATAATGTTGCCGGCTGGATCCTTGAACTCGATCGTGGAGAAGGTATTCCTTGGCAGGGTAATTATTCATCGTGGCTCGACCAGAAATCGAACCGCCTGGCCCAGGAGGAGAAATCGGAAAGCAAGCGGCAGAAAACATTGCAGCGTGAACTCGAATGGGTCCGCATGGCACCCAAGGCAAGACATGCCAAAAGCAAAGCACGTTTGGCCGCTTATGATAAAATGATGAATGAGGATGCCAAATCGAAAGAAGAGAAACTGGAGATATGGATACCCAATGGTCCGCGCCTTGGAAGCGAAGTTATTGAAGCGGTTAATATTTCAAAGGCATTTGGCGATAAATTGCTTTTTGAAAACCTGAGCTTCAAGTTACCTCCTGCAGGGATAGTAGGAATCATTGGTCCAAACGGAGCCGGAAAAACCACTTTATTCCGGATGATGATGGGACTTGAAAAACCCGACACAGGTGAAATTCATATAGGCTCCACCGTTGTAACGGGATATGTTGACCAGAGCCATGCCAGTATCGATAATAATAAAACCGTTTGGGAAGTTATTTCAGGTGGTCATGAAAATATAGAACTGGGCGGACGTACCATAAACTCAAGAGCCTATGTGGGAAGGTTTAACTTCAGTGGCGCCGATCAGGGTAAAAAATGCGGGGTGCTTTCAGGTGGCGAACGAAATCGTTTACACCTGGCTGTTACACTAAAATCGGAAGCAAACGTGTTGTTGCTCGACGAACCAACCAACGACATTGATGTGAATACACTCCGGGCACTTGAAGAAGCACTCGAGAACTTTGCCGGTTGCGCGGTAATCATCTCCCACGACCGGTGGTTTTTAGACAGGGTTTGTACACACATCCTGGCCTTTGAGGGCGATTCGCAGGTTTATTACTTTGAGGGAGGGTACTCCGATTACGAAGAAAATAAGAAAAAACGTCTTGGTGATATCGGTCCGCACAGGATCAGATATAAGTCGCTGGCGAGGTAGACCATGGGCAGTTGACAGTTGACCGTGGACCGTAAGCTGTGGACCGTAGACCGTAAGCCGTGGACCGTATGCCGTGGACCGTTGACCGTAAGCCGTGGGCAGTTGACAGTTGACAGTTGACAGTTGACAGTGGGCCGTGAAGTGAATTCCATAATAACTACAGTGGATTGGATTTGTTTCGGACGTCAATTTATAAAAGGCAGCAGCATTAGTTGTTAAAGGCGGTTGCGTTAAACTATCGGCGGAAGCATTTACAAATAACCCAAAAACTTTTTGAACTTTTGAACCCGGGAACTGTAGAACTGGTTTCAGGGTAATTTTCTTTTTAAAATTTCTTCACCAACAACCACACTCCTACTCCGCTACTAACTACGGCCGCATAAACGAAAACTATATCTGACCCAAACGTGTACCAGACCCATCCGGCAATAACACTTGCGAGTAAAGCGCAGATGCTTTGCAATGCAGTGAAGGTTCCGATGGCAGTTGCCGTTTCTGATTTCGGACATTGATTACTGATTAATGCTTTCGCTACTCCTTCGGTGGCCGCGGCATATATCCCGTAAAGGGTAAATATGATTAAGAAATAATAAATATTGGTGGTTACTGAAACGGAATAATAGACCAAAGCAAATACAATCACTCCTGCTCCTAAAATTTTCTTAAGTCCAAATTTATCAGCCACCATTCCGATCGGAAAAGCTGCCAGTGCATAAATCAGATTATAAAATATGTAAATTCCAATTACATCCTGATCACTTGCTCCAAGTTCCTTCATTTTCAGAATCAGAAATACATCGGAGCTGTTTACCAATGCAAAAAACAACAAACCATAAAACAACCGGAGGTAGTTTCGTGGAC
>CAZPKJ010000277.1:0-2454 GCA_964587075.1 uncultured Flavobacteriaceae bacterium
ACCACTTATAGTATTCTGTAACGAGAGATTTACAGAGGTGCCGGCACAAACAGGCGAGGCCGAAACTAATGTATTACCTGGAGCCGGAGTACCTGAACAGGCACTGGTAGCGGCAATGTTAATCAGATAATCTTCCGTTTCACCCCAGGTGTATGTTCCGCATGGATTCACAACGGAACTTTCCACATAAACTACCCGCATGGCGGTTTGACCAACAGTTGCTGTGATTGGAATCAAAATGCTTCCACTGACAACAAAACTTGGAACTGTTCCCGCACCAAATGGTTTGGTATAAGCAATTTCACCCGCATCGGTAAACGAACCATTCTGATTGTAATCTATATATATTCTGGCCATATTGCTCCATGCAGTACCACCACAATACCCAAGTGTCAGTGAAAAAGGAACGTTGGCACCCTGCAATACCGTAGGCACCGGTGCAAATCCTTTATAGTTTGAATACATCGATTGAACAGAACCAGGACCAGGTGCAAGGGTTGCACAGGTGGATGATTGCGACAACGATCCAAACGTCACATTAAATATTTCCTCATCGGCAGTGCTCGTGGCATTCGATGCACAATAACAGTTAATAAAGGAGTTAATAGTAACTTCAACCGGATTAGATATACCGGTTCCGCCACCTGAACAACTGATAACGCAACGGTACCAGGTAGTACCTGCAGGAGTAACCACTTGCGTGGACGCACTGGTTCCAAAATTTGACCATGGACCTCCTGCTGAACTACCGGATTGCCACTGGAAAGTTAAGCCAGTTCCGGGTACGCTGTTTTGAAGCGATAAGGTAGTTGAAGTAGACGGACATACAGCAGAGGGAGTTGCCACGGTGTTACCCGGTGAAGGAGTACCGGAGCATGGTAGAGCAGCGATAAATGTTACACATCCAATAAAACCACGGTTGGCTATAGTTGCCGCGCTGGGAGCAGCAGCTCCTCCGTATCCAATATTGGTTCCGGTTATTATACTGCATCCACCCACAGGAAATGTATAGCTTCCGGCTGCAATAGTACTGTATCTTAAACTGGTTGAAGATACACTGATACCATAAGTAGCACCAGGAGGAATTAGTAAGCTTAGGGTACCATTCCAGAATGGTGAAACCACGTTAGGTGTCACCGAAGCGGTTCCGCTTCCAAATTGTGTCCATCCGTTGGCTACGGTAGGCGCTCCCGGAAGACCAAATATTGGCGTAGGTTTATACCATGCCTGAACGGCAGGTGAAGAGACAGATGAAATACTGGAAATACCAGTAATAATAACTCCAAAAGCGTTGTTGTTTTGAAAGTTAAATGTAATCTGTCCTGAGCCGTTGTTATTGGTAAAATTGGTACAAACATTCGTTTGTGCCGACGCTGTGCCCCACAGCAGCAGGATCGTGAGGAATCCTGTGAACCATCCGGTTCGGAATTTCATTAGTTTGTCGATGTTTTTCATAGTTTTCTTATGGGTTAGGTTATGAGTATTTCTTTTGTTTATTTATTGGGCTATTTCGAGGGTAGGACTGGAGTTTGCAGGGGTTTGTTCCTGGTTCCTGAACTGATTGTTGCGAACAGCACGTGCCCTGGCAATTTCATAGCTGTCACCGGATTCCATATAAACAGAAATTTGTTTAATTTCATCCGTAACCGCATGAAGACGCTTTTGCATTTCTGCCAGGTCTGATTTGCTGAATTCAGGAAACTTGTCGGGAGATTCGAGAATCATCGACATCCGGATAGCATGGTTCAATTCTGTCTGATCAGGGTGTGCCTGATACAATTTTACCAGATTGGATTGCTTGTGCCTGATCAGATACTCACTCAATACGTCATCAGGATTAACGGCAACGGATGATTGCTGAGCAGATAAGCCTGAAGCAAATAATGCAACCATGAAAAACAGCAATAGAATCCTTCGTCCTGCTGAAACACAATTCGCGTTTTTTAGTAAATTAATTTTCATAGTTTTCTTTTTTGGGGTTAGGTATATACTTTGGGAGAGCTATTAATTCTAATTTGTTTTGAGATTTAAACAGGAGGAAACAACCCTGGTGGGTGGCATACAAAAATTACGATACAAAACATCGTAACTATCCCTTAAGGGCTGACATAAATCTGGCATTATGGTACTATTAATGTGGTTAACTTAATACACCTTATCCCATCCCGAAAAACACCCATTTTACGAGTGAATCATTATTGTACTATAAAGATACGATATTGGATTTAGTAAAGTCAATAGTTTTGGCAGAATAAATTGTACCTGACATTTAATAACTTAAGTAAAATTGTACCCTTCATTTGTAAGTCTTTGACTTTTCACCTGAAATTCAATGTCATTGAGGATCTTTTTAGATTTTATATGAAAATAAATTTTAGATTTCTTACTTGCCAATAGCAATAAAAAAAGGGCTGCCCGTTGAGGACAGCCCTTTTAAATTTAAAGTAATCCGGC
>CAZPKJ010000278.1:0-2450 GCA_964587075.1 uncultured Flavobacteriaceae bacterium
GATCACTGAAATTAATAAACATTTTAAACTCTCAATGAGCTTCTGAAAGCCCTTGATGCATAATACGATTGCGCCCCATTGTGATAAATAAAAACTGTACCGTAACGGTAATCACCAAAAATAGCACCACCCATTTTTCTGATTTCGCGAGGTGTTTTCAGCCAGCTGGATGTTTTAGAATCAAATTTTCCGAGTTTTTGCAATTCCCTGTATTCCGCTTCATGTAACAATTCTACTCCCCAGTCGGCCGCCAATGCGGCTGCAGAGTTGTCAGGTTTATGCTCTTTCCTTGAGTCGAGCGCTTCACGGTCGTAGCAAACACTGCGGCGACCGGCAGGACTTTCAGCGGAGCAATCGTAAAAAATGTACTCTCCGGTTTTCTTATCAAAACCCACTACATCGGGTTCGCCACCGGTTGATTCCATCATGTGAAGCGACCAAAGTTTATCCTTTTGTGCATGTAAACGTGTTTCAATTTTTTTCCATTCGAGCCCTTTATGCCGGGTCATGTTTTGGTCAAACCGGAGTTGAAGGACTTGCAGTAACTCTCTGCTTGTTGTAGCTGATAATAACTTATCCTTTTTCATATCTTAAAAATATCAATTTATTATAAAGGCAATCGCATTCTTTAAATTCAGTTAGAAATGCACGGGTTTTCAATTTCAAAGATTAGTGATTGTTGCCGACCGTAGTATTGCCTATGGCAAAAGTATGATTTTTACGACAGTGGTAAAGGTTGCTCCTATGGTTGACAAGGGTTCACTTATACCTGTGTATGTTTAAACATGGACAGATTTAAACTCCTGTAATTGTGCTTTTTATATTTGATCATTCAAAAAACAACAAACAGGATAGAAATATTTGGAGAAAACCTTATAGTTTTGATTTGCCGCGTGACGCGTGTTTTAATTGAAAGTGTTCAATCAAAAATCTGAATTTAAAAATTCAAAGCTATGATCAGGAAATTTCTGATTGCCCTTGTTGTAATTGTACTGCTTGTTGTGGCAGGTGGATATCTTTATGTGGAATCGTCCTGGGATAAAAAATACGATTGGCCCGGACCCAAATTAACCGTTTCAGCGGATTCTGTAGTTATTGCCAGAGGAAAATATCTGGTTAATGGTCCGGCTCACTGTATTTCGTGCCATGTAGGCTCTTTTGCCGAGATGGTAGATGCCGACCAGGGAAAAGCAATCCCATTGCGGGGAGGAGTCGGTTTTAAGATGGGGCCGCTTGGAACCATGTATACCGCCAACATCACCAACGATACTGAAACGGGTATTGGCCGCTACACCGATGAACAGCTGTTCCGTATGATGCGTCATGGTATTCGTCCAGATGGTACTTCATCCATGCCGGTGCTTATGCCGTTCTGGAACATGGCAGATGATGATCAGATAGCCATAGTTTCCTATCTTCGGTCACTTGAGCCGGTATCGAACAAAGTACCTCCAAACGAATGGACATTCATGGGTAAGGCGGTCAGAACGTTCACATCAACCTTCCGTCCAATCGAAAACCCAACTCCGCCGTCAGTGGCACCAGCCATGGAGCCAATTATTGAACGGGGCGAATACCTGGCCCGGTATGTTACCAATTGTGTAGGTTGTCACACGCAACGCGACCTTATGACGTATGAGGCCACCGGACCCGAATTTGCAGGCGGATTTGAGTTTGAACCCTGGTCCGATTTTCATGAGTTCCTGAAAGCAGATCCCGATTTATGGGTACGGTCGCCCAATATTACTCCTCATCCCGATGGTGTGCTGGCAAAATTTAAAACTCCTCAGCAATTCATCGACCGGTTCCGACAGGGACGTACCATCGCGTTTTCTCCTATGGATTGGGGCCCTTTTTCACGAATGACCGATGAGGACCTCACAGCCATTTATATGTACCTCAACAGCCTGAAGCCGGTAAAAAATGATGTGGGCGATATAGTGTACCGTAAAACAGACATGTAAAACAGGGTGAAGTAGTTTATGGTTTCAGGTATTTTCTGAAGTTAAGTTTTATGAAAAAGTTGAGAATAAGCATTAGCCTGAAAATGTTGGCCTATGTATAATTATAAAAATTTCAAAAACATGAAAATAGATTCATTAAAATTCAAAATTGCAATTTATATTTTAACCGTTCCATTATATGGAATCAGCCAGGTTTCGACACCATCAAATACTTTTTTTCTACCAAATGATTTTGTCGGCTGGAATGTTACAGCAGGCTCACCACCCCTCAACATTAAAACCGAATTAGCACAACCCATCAACTTTTACACATTTGCGGGGAATACTACATTCAACAACCTACGAAAGATCATTTATGATGATCTTTCCAATCCTTTTAATGCTGGTTTCGTGGGCATCGGAATTCCGGTACCCAACTTCCGCCTCACCGTCCAGGATGACATCAACCTCATACCCGGTACATTTCCCAATTTCGGTTACCGGTGG
>CAZPKJ010000279.1:0-2445 GCA_964587075.1 uncultured Flavobacteriaceae bacterium
CATGCGTGTTCCGTCCCATACCTGTTCAACTTTCCGGTTTTGCCAAAACTCAAGCTTGGCGCCGGCACCAACCGTAAAACTGAATTCGGGTGATATCAATGACGCGTCGGCACCATTTGTATAAGGCGCATTCAGGTTTATGTCCCATGCCGAAGGGGGCGAATAGGCTCCGGTTGTAACTCCAAAAGCGGGTGTTCCCAGTTCCCAAACAGTTCCCGATGAAGCACCTGGGGTCCAGGGAATACCGGGCGTATCGAAAAAGTCGCAGTATGGAAATGTAACCCCGTCCTGTGCCGTAAAACAGATGGTATTCGTAGTAGCCGGTCCCGGATATAAGCTGGTATTGTTACACCCCGAAGCATCAATGGCTTCAATGTAATAGCAAACTACATCACCGGCGACCACAGCGGGCATGGTACCCGAAAAAGTGTTACCTGACGTATTGGTAAGGGTTATATCCGGTTGCGGAATTCCGTTTACGGTATAATATAAAGTGACCGAAGAAAGCCCCGAAAGGTCATCCACATCAAAATTATGAATATAAGGACCTATGTTGTAAACAGTGGCAGGATAAACCGGCGCCAGCTGAGTGATAACAGGATTTATCAACTCGCATGGGGCAGCTACAATTTCAATATCGTCAATGAACCATCCGGCTCTGCCTGAACCGCCGTTGTTATTACCATCGGCAAGTACAAAACGGAGTTTTACATCAGCCTGGCCACCGGCAATCTGCGAGATATCAAACGTTTCATTGCGCCACCAGCTTTGCTGGGGCACACTGGATACACCCGGTTCCCAAACACCGTAACTGGCCTCCTGAAATTTACTTCCCTGGGTTCTGAACAAACCTAATCCAAGATAATTACAGTTGTTGTTTCCCCCGGGGTTACCATCGGTGTCGAGCAACTGGTTCCAGGTCACACCGCCGTCAACTGAGTATTCCAGTGTACCACCGTCGAAGAACTCCGCTTTACAAATACTATTGAATGTGAGGGTAACATAAAAATTACCTGAACAATTGAAAGAATTGGTTTCGAGGTATGAAATGCTGCCCGCTGCATCTACTGTTGATGAATCGGAATTAGTGCCGCTGGTTTGAAGTCGGGTGTTAATGAACCAGCCCGGCGAACCACCGGAGGTGACACTTCCCGGCGGGTTTTCGAAATCTTCGGAAAATACAACTGTCTGCGCATTCGAGAATGAGGTAAAACCGATTATAAAACAAATCAGTATAAAATTTTTCATAAGCTTGGAGTTAGGTTGTGACATAGTCAAAGTGGGGCTAAAGATAGTTTTTTGCAACTTTCGGAACACAATCCCTTGCAGGAAAATACGTATTTGTCAAAACCAGATCCATAACAGGTTTTTAGGAACGGTAAGATTCAATGGCTAATCACGAATAAAAAACAGGTATTCATAATTATAAAAATGACGAAAACCTGAGCCTGTTGGTTGCACCTGATAACAATTCTAAATGAATTGCCAGTGGCTTGACAATCAGCTAAAAAGTGTTAAATTATGTTTAGTTTATCAGCTAATGCAACCACGACTGGTAATAGGAGTCGTCGGAAATAGCCAGGGCTTCCTCAGTGAGCCAAAGCGGCCTGAAGGTATCAATCATAACAGCCAGTTCTTTGGTTTCTTTGGCTCCTATCGATTTTTCAACGGTTCCGGGATGCGGGCCATGAGGAATTCCGCCCGGATGCAGGGTAATTTGTCCTTTGGTAACATTTTTCCGGCTCATAAAATCACCATCAACATAATAAAGCACCTCATCCGAATCAATATTACTGTGGTTATACGGAGCAGGAACAGCCAGGGGGTGATAATCATAAAGCCTTGGAACAAATGAACACACAACAAAATTACGGGCCTCAAAAGTTTGATGTACCGGGGGTGGCTGATGGACCCTTCCTGTTATGGGTTCAAAATCGTGGATTGAGAATGCCCAGGGGTAATTGTTGCCGTCCCATCCAATGGCATCAAACGGGTGGGTAGCGTAAATGTAGGTATAAACCAATCCCTGCTTTTTAATCAGCACTTTAAATGCTCCATGTTCGTCATGTGTTTGTAAATTTTGCGGTTTGCGGATATCACGTTCACAAAACGGGGCGTGTTCTTCAAGCTGCCCGTATTCATTCCGGTAACGCCGCGGCGTTTCGATGGGACTGAACGATTCAACAATCAGCAACCGGTTATTTGAGTCATTAAAATGTAACTGAAAAATGGTGCCCCTGGGAATAACCAGATAGTCACCGTAACCAAATTCAATACTGCCATAAAGCGAATGCATGACACCACTTCCCTCATGGACAAAAATCAACTCATCAGCGTCGGCATTTTTTAAAAAATATTCTGTAATTGATTTCTTTGGCGCGGCCAGTGAAATATGCAAGTCATCGTTTACAAGCACGGGCTTCTTGCTCATAATGTAATCGTCTT
>CAZPKJ010000280.1:0-291 GCA_964587075.1 uncultured Flavobacteriaceae bacterium
ATGCGATACCTGAAGCAGTATGAAAAGAATCCGGTACTTACGGATATCCGATATTTTTTGAAGTCGTGCAAACAAATATTACTGAATAAGGCCCGATCAAACTAAAAGCATTTTTTATAATGGGTCGCTTATCTGGTTTGATTTAACCACGCCGGTTGTTACTATTTCCGAAACCGTACTTAGTTGCAACATAAACGCACCGGGTGGAACATCGCTATCAGTAATAAAATTCACCTGGTTATACCCGTTAAGTATTTTTAATTTTTCATTCCGGATTACTTTACCCGATTT
>CAZPKJ010000280.1:301-2437 GCA_964587075.1 uncultured Flavobacteriaceae bacterium
CCCTGTTCCTTCATAAGTAGAATGAAACCTTACCACAAACGATGAGCGAAAGGGATTGGGACCGGCCATCAAATTGGTGAACGACGACGATTGACTGCCAGCATTCACCTGATCCGATTTTAACGTACGGCTCGAAATGTTCCATTTAAATAAATCCGGTTCACACGACATAAGTTTCAGCCAGGCTTCTTCGGCACCATTCGACATATTAGCCGAGTAATGCCCGTTTTCAGTAATTCCAACAACCACATGACGGGCTTCGTATGGCGACCTCTTTGAATCATCGGGAAGTGCAGGTTTAAATATCAGTTCTATCATACCTTTTCGGTAGGAAGAAATATCGCAACTGAATAAATACTGTTGTGAACGGTATCCGTCGGACAGTGGAAATTGAATAACAGGAACTTTTTCTAAATTGTACCAACTCTTAATTTTTCCACAAACAGAGCCTGAACCTTCTTTGATGTTAGCCAGGTCTGAGGAGGAAGTCCCCAGGGTTATTCCATCAATACCTGTGAAAACCGTACCATTTATTAACTCCAGTTCTCCGGTAACCGTAAACCCCTGGCTGAACTCAACTCCTGAACTATTATCAATTACCAGGTTTCGTAAAACTGAAGGGATTCCGTTGCCTGTCCTTTGGCGAATACTGCCATTGAAAACATATCGGGCATCCTTATGCAAATCGAGTTTCCCTTTGGTTTTGATATTCCCTTTTGAACCTTTTCTATCAATCCCCTCGCCTGCCCCAATCATCAGGGTTGCCCCGGAACCTATCAATATGTCACCATCACCCTCAATAACCACATCACGTAAAATAAGAGTTCCGTTACAGGTTATTCCTCCTTGTCCTTGCTTTTTAACTATCCTCAAAGTGTTACTTTCAATATCCAGTTCGGCCCCTTTTTCAATTTCAAGAAAGTTTAGGACCACCTCATCGGAGAGTATCAGCCTTTGATTGGCTGATACTACAATTTTTCGAATGCTGTTCAGGGGGGGCATGGGAGCCGGAATCCATTCATGCCCGTCGAACACTTCCCAAATTTCCTGTTCATCCCAGTTGCCAGATGCTACCAGCCGGTAATCGCCCGAGCTGAATGCATTTGAATTTTCCTGGTTTCCGAAATATACACTTACAAAAAACAACAGCGAAGCCGTAGTAACCACCCCTGCTCCAATGAGCAGTTTCATGCGGGTACTCATTCGAACTCGTTGCCTGTTTTGTAACCTTCGTTTCTTCATTAATCCAGCGGGGGTTTCAGCCGGTAATCGATCAGCCGACTACTTGCTTTTAAATCCTGTTGAGTAAACGACAATTTTCATAGAGGGTTTCCAATTTGAAAGATTAATGACCAGCTTGTGAGAACCGGATAAGTAAAAAAGTCTATAAAACATTAATTCGATCAGTAAGTATATGATTTACAAGATATTAATATTTAAACTGTCTGATATTCCCAGTCGCTCCGAAAATTTGAGTACTTCGTTTTAGTCGCATCAAGGCTACCTGGTAAAAACACTTTCTTGCGCTTAATATTCAGACGGGATCGTTCAACGGTTAGAATCGCCGGATTCAAATCCCCGCCAGGTTCAAACAAGGTGCCACATACTACAGGATGTTTTGCTGAATAGTTTAAAAATTAAATTTTATAAGGGCATAATTTTTACCTTTGCGACCTTGAAATTGAAGTTTCGGTTTTTATTTCAACAAAGCATATCAGGCGAGGTAGCTCAGGTGGTTAGAGCGCAGGATTCATAACCCTGAGGTGGAGGGTTCAATTCCCTCCCTCGCTACAAAGAAAAAGTCCCAGTTTTGGGACTTTTTTCATTAAAGTACTTCTCCAGGTTATCTCACCAGGCTCACATGCCCGATGTACGAGTGTTTTCCTCCTAAGAAATCGCGGGTGAACACTTTCCACACATAAACATCCTGCTGCGCTATCTCCCGGCCGCCATTGGCCTTGCCATTCCATCCTTCATACAGGTCGGTGGTCTTGTAGATCATATTTCCCCAGCGATCAAAAATGTACATCTCGAAATAGTTCGGGTCGATGCCGATGCCCTTCACGTTCCAGTTGTCGTTCAGCCCGTTGCCGTCAGGGGTGAAGGCGTTGGGAGCGAACAGTTCGTAATCGCCCA
>CAZPKJ010000281.1:0-2434 GCA_964587075.1 uncultured Flavobacteriaceae bacterium
TTAGCCTATGAGAAACTCAACCGGTATATCGAATCCATCAAGGGTTTCTTTACCACTGCCGATGGACGCGATGAAATTATCCAGGATATTGAGGCCCGGCTGGGTGAAATGTTCCAGGACCGCATTTCGAGCGGTAAGCAGGTGATAACCTTAACGGATGTTGAACAGGTAATTCTGCTGATGGGGAAACCCGAGCAATTTGTTGAGGGAGCCGAAGAACAACCGCATGTTGAAGGATCAGCTTCCGGCACCCACGTTCGCAGGTTATACCGCGATCCCGATGACCGGGTCATTGGAGGGGTCTGTTCAGGGTTCAGCCATTACCTGGGTATTGATCCGGTATGGCTGCGCGGTGCCTTTGCCGTGGCATTTTTTGCCTTTGGTTCCGGACTGTTGCTGTACATCATTTTAATGATCATCATGCCAAAAGCAGTAACCACCGCTGAAAAACTCGAAATGAAAGGTGAAAAGGTGAACCTGTCGAATATAAAAAAGTCGGTACAGGAGGAAATGGGGGCTATTAAAAGTAATTACGACTCCACTGGTATTAAAAGCGGCGTGAACAAATTTTTCGACGCCCTTGGCCAGCTCATAAAAGGAGCCCTGAAAGTGATTGGAAAAATTATCGCCGTATTTCTTATTATTATTGGCGTAATAATTTTAATCGCTTTCGCGATGACTTTTTTCGCCCTTCTTGGAATGGGTTCGGTAACCCTGCCGTTTGTTATAACCGATATGATCATGGAACCCTGGCAGCAGGGTCTGGCGCTACTGGGCTCGTTCCTTCTTATAGGCATACCCGTTATTATGATTATTTACGCCGCCGTAAAGGCTCTCTTTAATATTAAAGGCGAAAGTAAAATTCTGAACTGGACCGCCCTTGCACTCTGGATTGCCGGTATTGCTATTTCCATATTCGTTGGAAGTTCCGTGGCCAGCGAATTCCGGCACCGTGAAACCAACCGGCTGGTGATTCCCATTGAACAACCCGGCACCGATACCCTTTCCTTGACGGTAATTGCCGGCAACAACAACGATTACAACTGGGATTTTGGCGATCATACCACCTTTGATGCACCCTGGGATATTTCTTCTTCAAGAGATACTCTGCGCATCGAAAGCGTAAGGCTTGATATTGTTAAAGCGGAAGGAATGGAATTTGAACTGATTCAAATGACATCCTCTCGCGGTCCAACAAGGAAACAGGCTTACGAAAACGCCGGCAATGTTTCATACACGATCAAACAGGATAGCTCACAGCTGCTGTTCGACGACCGCTTCACACTGGTTGGAACCAGGAAATACCGGGGACAAAAAATTCAGCTGGTATTAAAGGTACCTGTTGGAAAAAGTGTTTATCTGGCTCCTCAGATGGATGATGTTATTTATGATATCAAAAATGTAACTAACACCTATGATGGCGATATGGTAGGGAAAGTTTGGACCATGACCGATCGGGGACTTGAATGTATCGGATGTGATCTCAGGAAAAGCAGCTGGGACGATCAGAGCGATGATGTTCATATCCGAATTAATGAGTCGGGAATCAAGGTGAAAGGGGTCGACTCGAACTCCGATTCGGGCCTTACTATTGACGGGGAAGATGTGAAAATAAAAATCGACGATAAGGGTGTTGAAATCAATGCCCGGAAGAAATAAACGCTGTTTCGTTATGTTAGGGGCCCTTGGTTGCAAAACCGGGGCCTTTTCCATTTTCACCGGTTTTTACGATTACTCAGCCATCTCAGCCGTTATCTGGCCGGATCAGGATATTCGCTCATTTGCCCTTGGCGGGGATGCACTTTTTTCACACTTTTGTCATGCACAAACAGTTATAAATTTTATGAAGGTAAAATGATAGCATTACAATCATTTTGCCTCTGAATCTTCGCATATTGTTGAAAAGTTTTTTTCGGGCCCGTTGAAAAATCATCAAACTATAACCACTTTTGTAGCCGCCGCAACGATGTTGTTGAATCCGCTTAAAGGCAGCATTTTTCAATTCATCCGAACGCCAAAAAATAATTAGTTCATCCGTTTTTAAATTAATGATTCATGTCAGCAACTGAAACAACCAACAAAGAAAAACTAAAGGTCCTTCAACTGGCCATTGATAAGCTGGAGAAGTCCTATGGTAAAGGTACCATCATGCGGATGGGGGATAATGCCGTGGAAGCCATTGAAGCCATTTCAACTGGCTCCATCTCACTGGATATTGCTCTGGGTATCGGCGGACTGCCCAAGGGCCGCGTCATTGAAATTTACGGTCCTGAGTCGTCGGGTAAAACAACCCTGGCCATTCATGCCATTGCCGAAGCACAGCGTAATGGTGGCATCGCGGCATTTATCGACGCTGAACATGCTTTTGACCGCTATTATGCGCAAAAACTGGGCGTAGATATTGAAAACCTCCTTATTTCTCAGCCCGATAATG
>CAZPKJ010000282.1:0-2429 GCA_964587075.1 uncultured Flavobacteriaceae bacterium
AGTTTGAAATTATCATTCAGGCTGCCATCGGGGCTAAAATTATCGCACGTGAAACAGTGAAGGCGCTCCGTAAAGATGTAACCGCCAAATGTTACGGCGGTGATATCTCGCGAAAGCGAAAACTTTTAGAAAAGCAGAAAGAAGGAAAGAAACGAATGAGGCAGGTGGGAAATGTCGAAATACCCCAGCAGGCGTTTTTGGCAGTGTTGAAACTGGACTAATTTCCCCGAACAATTTTAAATGGCAGTATGTTTTTCAACAGCATTCCGAAAAGTCCATTTTAATTTTTATTTTTTAATTCTTAATCTTTAATCTTTAATCTTTAATCTTTAATCTTTAATTTATCAGTGTGCCTGAAGCCAATTCTTGCCTGAGCCAACTTCCACCTCAAGCGGAACTGTCAGCTTGATTGCGTTAATCATTTTTTCACGAATTAAAGGTTTCAATACCTCAATTTCGTCATCGGGTGCATCAAAAACAAGTTCATCGTGTACCTGCAAAATCATTTTAGTCCTCAGTTTTTGTTTTATTAATTCATGGTGAATATTAATCATGGCTATTTTTATCATGTCTGCCGCACTGCCCTGGATGGGAGCATTGATGGCGTTTCGTTCGGCAAACCCTCTGACCACGGCATTGGCTGAGTTGATGTCGCGCAGATATCGCCTTCTTCCGAGAATCGTTTCCACATACCCGTTAGACCTGGCAAATTCAATACTGCCATCCATATAGCTTTTTATTGTTGGGAATTCCCGGAAATAATTTTCTATAATTTCAGCTGCCTCCCTTCTCGGGATATTAAGTCTTTGTGACAATCCAAAAGCACTGATGCCATAAATAATTCCAAAGTTCACCATCTTGGCATTGCGCCGCATTTCGGATGTTACATTTTCCAGCGGAACACCATATACTTTTGAAGCCGTGGAAGTGTGAATGTCAATTCCCCTGCGGAACGAATCGAGCATACTTTCATCTTTACTGAACTCAGCTATGATTCGCAGTTCAATTTGTGAATAGTCGGCCGACACGAGCGAATAGTTTTTATTTCGTGAAACAAACGCTTTTCGAACTTCACGACCACGCTCGGTTCGGATAGGTATGTTTTGAAGGTTTGGGTTGTTGGAGCTTAATCTGCCCGTTGCAGCAACAGCCTGCTGATATGAAGTATGGATCCTTCCCGTACGGGGATTCACCATTCCGGGCAGTGTATCTACGTAAGTGTTTTTTAGTTTAACAAGCTGGCGGTAATCAAGTACCAGTGAAACTACAGGGTGTTTATCGGACAGTTTCGACAAAACATCCTCTCCGGTTGCATATTGCCCTGTTTTGGTCTTTTTTGCCTTGTCGTCAATTTTTAAGAATTCAAATAAAACTTCGCCCAATTGTTTAGGCGATGAAATATTGAACTCCATACCGGCTACGGCATATATGGTTTTTTCTACTTCGGCAATTTCTGTTTCAAGTTGTTTCGAAAATTCATTCAGTGCTTCAGGGTCAATAGCGACCCCTTCTGTTTCCATCGATGCCAGTACACTTATCAAAGGCATTTCAACCTCTTCGAAAAGTTTTTGCGAGCCTTGTTCTTTTAACAGCGGCGCAAATTTATTTTTCAGTTGAAGTGTAATATCTGCATCCTCGGCAGCATAATCTTTGATAACAGGTATTTCAACATCCCTCATGCTTATCTGCTCCGATTTTTTTGTACCAATAAGCTCCTCGATTTTTACAGGCTGGTAGTTTAAGTAATTTTCGGCAAGTACGTTCATGTTATGCCGCATGTCGGGTTCAAGGAGGTAATGGGCTATCATGGTATCAAACAACGGACCTTTAACATCAACGTCGTACCATTTCAGCATCATCATGTCATATTTAATATTCTGACCGGTTTTCAGGATTTTTTCATTTTCAAAAACCGGTTTAAATTCATACACTATAGCCTGTGCCTCCGCGTACAGGGTAGGTAAAGGAACATACCATGCCTCGTGCTCGTTAATGGCAAACGACAAACCAACGAGTTCGGCCCTGTTGGCATCAATATCGGTTGTTTCACTGTCGAAACTAAATTCAGATACCCCCTGAAGTTTTTGAATCAGTTCCAGTCTTTTGTCTGCTGTTTCGCAAAGGAAATATTTGTGCGGCGTATTTAAAATCGTTTTGAATTCACTGATTGTTTCATTTCCGTTTTCCGTTTTTTCATCCGCTTCGAACAGATTTTGCTGTGTTGATTCTGAATTACCCGAAGCTGTTAACTCCTCATCAAGTACCCTTTTACTGAGTGATCGAAACTCGAGCTCGGCAAATACTTCACGAAGTTTGTCCTTATCAGGTAATTCAAGTTCAAGCGATTTTTCATCAAACGCAACAGGGACATCCGTGATAATGGTGGCGAGTTGTTTTGACAATATTGCCTGGTCGGCAAACTCTTTTAC
>CAZPKJ010000283.1:0-2383 GCA_964587075.1 uncultured Flavobacteriaceae bacterium
TCACCCGGTATATTGTTCGTTCAGCCTCAGCCGTTACTACGGTGACACAAAACCTGGCCGACGCCATGCAAAACCTTGGGCTAAAAAATCAATATTTTATAACTCCCAATGTTGCTGACACCAGCCTCTTCAGGCCATCAGAAAACAGCAAACCAAATGAGGTAAAAAAGCTCATTCATGTTTCATGCTTCGACGAACCTGCTAAAAACATCAAGGGTATCATAAATGTAGTTGAAAAACTTTCGGTACAACGAAATGATTTTATCCTCGAAATTATTGGCAATGGTGTCGACTTTAAACAGATTAAAGAATATTCCGACAACAAAAACCTGACCGGATCCAGGGTGTTTTTTACAGGCCTTCTTACGGGTGAGGAACTAGCCTCTCACATGCGTGAAGCCGACGCTATGGTGATGTTCAGCAATTATGAAAACCTGCCGTGTACTATTGTTGAATCAATTTGTTCAGGAGTACCAGTGGTTTCAACCGACGTTGGCGGTATCAGGGAGCACATAAACAGAGCCTCGGGAATCCTGATTGAAAGGGGTGATGAAAATGAACTTTACCATGCACTTTTAACCATTCTTAACGATTCGTTGGCCTTTAACACACATGATATGCGAAGTTATGGTATACAACAGTTCTCCATGAACGCGCTGGCGGTTAAGTTTGACGACATATATAATAATATTAATTAGTCTATTTAATTCATTCTGAACGGTTGTTACTTTAATTTTTCAAAAAAAAAAATGTTATTGAATGACATTTTAAATTCATAATTCCTACATTTGCATGTAGTATTTGTTTATTCATATCATTTCTTCCTTCGTTTTTGATGTAAGTAAATGATTGTCAATATGAAATTTTAATTAATTGTTCTATACTAACCAAAAAACAAACCAACATGAAAAAATTACTACTTAGCGGTTTGGCTTTATCAATAGGTCTTTCTGCTGTGGCTCAAGATAACCACAGACAGGTTCAATCAAGACTTAACGAAGCCACAAGAAGCATCATGCTTCCACTTACTAAACCTACAGACGGACCTATTGCTCCGCTGCAGTCCATTAACCCAACAGTTTCCTCTTCCCGTTCATCACTCGTTGAGACGGTCATTGGACAAACTACCTACGACTTACAGTCAAACTACGGTTCCGTAGGTAACAGAACAAAACTTTGGGATGACAATACAATCTCTGCCGTATGGACAAGAGGTATGACTGATCCGGGATTTGCTGATCGCGGAACCGGTTACAACTATTACGACGGCAGCAGCTGGGGTGCAGCTCCGTCAGCCCGTATCGAAACCATCCGTACAGGATGGCCTAACGTAAGCGGAACCGGTAACGGAGCCGAATACGTAGTAAACCACGGTACAAATCCAACTAACCTGATTTCAAGAGGAACCAAAGGTTCAGGAACATGGACCGAAGCCGTATTAGGCACAACTACTTTTACCTGGCCAAGAATGGTTGCAGGCGGTGCTAACGGACAAAGCATACATGTTATCGGTAATGAAAACGCCGGTGGTTTCTACATGAAGTACTCCCGTTCAACCGATGGCGGCGCTACCTGGGTAGATGAAAACATCACCCTGCCCGATTTCACAAACATTCACTATGAAGGAACTGTTGATGCTTACGATATTGATTCACGCGGTGATGTGGTTGCCATTGTAATGGGTGGGTTCAACGAAGGACTTACCCTTTGGAAATCGATAGATAATGGTGCTACCTGGACCTCAACCGTTATCAACGCGTTCCCGCTTGCCCCATGGGATTATACCACCAGCATTTCTGATGTTGACGGTGATGGTATCGCCGATACTATTCCAACTACCGATTCCGGTATGTCAGTGGTTATTGATAATAATAACACCGTGCACGTTGCTGTAGGAAGTACCCGTGTGCTTTGTACCACTTCACCTGACGTTTCATACTTCCCCGGAACTGATGGTTTATTGTATTGGAACGAAAATATGCCTGCCGGTAACATTCTGAATAATGTGATCGCAGCTATCGATGACATCGACGGAAGCGGTGATATCACTTTGGCTCCTGCCATTGCAGTTTATCAATGCGGACTGACTGGTATGCCTTCTTTAGGTGTTGATGCGCAAAATAATATTCATCTCACTTATTCCTCTTTGATCGAAAACACCACAAACGGAAATGCCAACCCGCTTGATGAGCAATCTTTCAGAAACGTATATTATATGTATTCTACCGATATGGGAGCAAATTGGTCAACCCCTGCCCGTATTGAAGAATCAGATTTCGACGAAATGGTTTGGCCAAACATGTCAAAAAGAGTGAACAATTGCATCAATTTAACTTATCACAAAGATGGCGAGCCTGGTAACACATTCCACACTTCCACTGGT
>CAZPKJ010000284.1:0-2369 GCA_964587075.1 uncultured Flavobacteriaceae bacterium
TATACGGGAGTCAAAACTGCAGCCAGTATATTATAGCGATGTTATTCGGCGCTTTCTGGAACATAAGACCGAGGAGGACATACAGTTTACCGTAAATGTGATGGAATACAAATTCCCTAACGGTCATCAGGGAATATATCCAATAAGTTTTTCGGCGAGTTCGGGAAACCTGATTGGAATCATGGGTGGTTCGGGAGCCGGAAAATCAACCCTTTTGAACTTACTAAACGGGAATTTCATACCACAGAAAGGGGAGGTACTTGTGAATGGTATCAACTTACACAAAAGCCGGAAATTACTTCGTGACATCATAGGCTACATTCCTCAGGATGATTTGCTGATGGAGGAACTTTCGGTTTACCAGAACCTGTTTTACAATACCAAACTTGGATTAGGTAACCTGAACGATGAAGAAATTGACAAGGCGGTTGTTGAACTGCTCGACAGTCTGGGGCTTTTGGCTACAAAAGACCTAAAGGTTGGTGATGTTTTAAACAAAACACTTAGCGGAGGGCAAAGAAAACGCCTGAATATTGCACTCGAGTTAATCCGTAAACCAGCCATCCTGTTTGTTGATGAACCCACTTCGGGACTTTCATCACTCGATTCACAAAATGTCATGGACCTCCTCAAACAGTTGTCGCTGGGCGGTAAACTGGTATTTGTTGTGATCCATCAGCCATCATCCGATATTTTTAAACTATTCGATAAACTATTACTGCTCGATACCGGTGGTTATCCGATTTATTATGGCAATCCGTCCGATTCCATCATTTATTTCAAGCAGAAAGCGCTTCTGGCTGCAGCCGATGAAAGTGAATGTAAAACATGCGGAAACATTAATTCGGAACAAATATTTTCGATTGTTGAATCAAAAGTTTTTGACGAATTCGGCCACCCCACACCTAACAGGAAAATTACTCCTGCCGAGTGGTATGATTTTTATGAAGAAACCCGTTTGCCCAATGTAACTCCAAAGGGTGAGCGCCCGGCACATGCGTCGGGTAAAGCAACAAAACCATCGTTGCCCCGACAGCTAAAAGTGTTTATCCAAAGAGATGTTCTTAGTAAATTAAAAAATATCCAATACCTCCTAATTAATTTTCTTGAAGCTCCGGTACTGGCTTTTGTACTGGCTTATTTTTTGAAATACAGTTCCGCAGGCACCGATTATATTTTCCGTGAAAACCTGAATCTCCCGGCTTACATTTTCATGTGTGTAATTGTAGCGCTCTTCATGAGCCTTACCGTGAGTGCCGAAGAGATAATAAGGGACCGGAAAATACTCAAACGTGAAGAATTCCTGAGTCTGAGCAAGGGAACCTACCTGCTCTCAAAAATGCTGGTCATGTTTGCAATATCAGCCATTCAAACTTTTACGTTTGTATTGGCAGGAAATTACATTTTTGAAATCCAGGGGATGTTCAACGAATACTGGTTTATGCTTTTCACCGTTAGTTGTTTTGGAAATTTACTGGGACTGAACATATCATCGGCTTTCGATTCGGCAGTTACCATTTACATTTTGATTCCGTTTCTCATTATCCCGCAAATAATTTTAAGCGGTGTAATGGTAAAGTTCGAAAACCTGAATGCTTCGGTTACCACACGTACCCATGTTCCCTTAATTGGTGAAGTAATGGCGTCGAGATGGGCCTATGAGGCACTGGCGGTAAACCAGTATAAAAACAACAGGTATGAGCAACATTTTTTTGATCTCGATAAAAAGCTGAGTGATATTGTATACCGCAAAGATTTCTGGCTTATCAAAATGAATGACCTGGCAGATTCGTTGCATATGCGAAAATTCCCTGTTCAAAAAATGACCCTGCTTCAGAATGAACTTTCAGCTATAAAGGAAACCGGAATTGTTGCCCTTCCTCCTCAAATCAGCAACACTTACCCGATAACCGACGAAACACACCGGGAACTAAAAGCCTGGCTCCGGTTGTTGCGAAAAGAATATATCGACGCATATAAAACAGTAAATGCTCAAAAAGATAACCGGGTCAGGCTGTTAAACAAAGAAAATCCCGAAGGTTATCTGAAACAACTCAGAGACGATTATACGAATCAAAGCCTCGGCGACATGTTGCTTACCACAAATGATTTTGAGTTCATTATTGAGCATAACAATCACTTTGTACGACGGTTCCGGCCGGTGTACATGGATGGGTCTCCTCAATCATTTGTAAGGGCCCAGTTTCAGGTATCGGGTAAAACAGTATTCGGAAAAACTATCAGCACCTGGTATGTAAACGCCGTGGTGATCTGGTTAATGACATTAACCCTCGTGGTTATGCTATATCATGGAAGTGTGAGAAAGCTAACACGCCTGTTCGATCTGCCCGGGCGCGAGCCCGCCGCCC
>CAZPKJ010000285.1:0-2254 GCA_964587075.1 uncultured Flavobacteriaceae bacterium
CACCTCAGCCTCGGTTTATTTCACACACTATGTTAAAAACTTTAAAGGCGGCACCTTTGTTAAATCGGCCAATCAGAAGCTTGCCTGGGTTTGCCTGTTAAAAAATGATTTAACCGGTTACCGGCACCATATCATGAACATTTTAAAATCAGGTAACGATTTTACCGATGAGGATAAGCAGGCACAAAAAGAGGCCGAAACGTTAATTATACCAAACATCAGTTTGCTCAAAGCACGTTTACTCTTCGATGGCAGCCACTATTCCGAATCGCTCGACATTCTGGTAAAGGCTCCGGCCGGATCGTTTAACTCACTGCAAAATAAAATTGAATACACCTACCGTCTGGCAAGAATATTCGATAAACTTCAGGAAACTGCCAAAGCGAAAAAATATTATCAGCTTACCTACGAAAACGGAAACGCACACCCATGGTATTTTGCCGCCAACTCGGCATTGCTGCTGGGTAATATGTATGAATCGGAGAACGATACCGCAAGGGCCGTTACCTGGTATAAAAAGTGCCTGTCATTACGTAATCACGAATATCAGAATAGTATTGATCAAAAAGCCGAAGCGGGACTTGGAAGGATGAAGAAAAATTAGTCATGGGCCATAAAGGAATAGAGTCATTTAACATTTAAAATTTTTAATCTTTAATCTTTAATCTTTAATCTTTAATTACAATATTTCAAAGTATGGAATTTATAGATGAAAACCTTTCTGCTTACGCCGAAGAGCATACCAAGCCTGAATCGGAGTTATTGCAGCAGCTCAACCGCGAAACATGGAGCAAAATCTTAATGCCCCGGATGCTTTCGGGCCACCTTCAGGGAAGGGTATTGTCGATGTTCAGTAAAATGCTGCAGCCTTCACGGATTCTTGAAATTGGTACTTATACCGGCTATAGCGCGCTTTGCCTCGCCGAGGGACTCACACAAGATGGCAAACTATACACCATTGACATCAATGAGGAACTTGAACCGATCGTTCAGAAATATTTGAAAGCATCGCCACTTGGCAGTAAAATTATTTCCCTTACGGGAGATGCCATGCAGCTTATTCCACCTATGACCGATACCTTTGACCTGGTATTTATTGATGCCGACAAGGAGAACTACAGCAATTATTTCGATCTGGCATTCCCGAAGCTGCGCCAGGGCGGAGTGATTATTGCCGATAATGTGTTATGGAGCGGCAATGTGCTGAAGACTCAGTCTGAGATGGACGAAGAAACCAGCTCGCTTGATGCTTTCAATAAAAAAGTCCAGTCCGACAACCGGGTTGAAAATGTTTTGTTGCCGGTAAGAGATGGCCTCATGGTAATTAGAAAAAAATAACATCGCAATTGAATTTATAGTCCGATAAACATCTTCCTCCCGTTCAAAATCTTTAATTATTTTTATATATTTTATGGCTTATAAGTACTATGATGGCACCATTATTAAAATTATCGATGAAAGCAATTCGGTGAAAAGATTTTTTGTGAAAGTGCCCGACGAAATGAACTTTTCGTTTAAGGCCGGACAATTCATCATGTTCAATTTACCTATCGAATCAAAATATACCAACCGCTCCTACTCTATTGCATCGGCACCGGGTGACGGAAATGTATTTGAAGTTTGTATTGTTCTGAAACCGGGCGGGCAGGGAACTACGTTTGAATGGCGCAACTTTGTTCCCGGAACCATAGTGAAAGTATCGAAACCCCTTGGTAATTTCACCCTTGATGAACCTGTTGAGCACGACCTGTGTTTTATTTGCACCGGAACCGGAGTAGCTCCGTTCAGGTCGCAGATATTTGACATATACAAGAGGAATGTTCCGCATAAAAATATCTATCTCATTTTTGGTAACAGGTTTGAGAAGGATATTCTTTACCGAAACGAGTTTGAGCAATTGGAAAAGCAAATGGAGGGCTTTCATTTTATCCCGGTACTCTCGAGAGAAAACCCGGGATGGCAGGGCCGTACGGGTTACGTACATGGGGTGTATGAGGAAATTTTTTCCGACAAACGTCAGGCATCCTTTTACATTTGCGGCTGGTCGGATATGCTGCGCGAAGCACGCGAACGTTTGCATAAGATGGGTTATCGGGGCAGGCAAATTCGTTTTGAATCGTACGACTGAAAACCATACAGCAGCTTTTTACACCCGGAAGACAAATACGAATGGGCATTGTATGACCGCAGGTGCCTGAACATCACTAAACAACTTCATAAACAGCATCTTATAATACCTCCTGCGCCTCCGGCT
>CAZPKJ010000286.1:0-1586 GCA_964587075.1 uncultured Flavobacteriaceae bacterium
TGGCGGCGGAAGGCACCTCGACATGAAAGGGGAAGAAACAACAGCTTTCGGCGTAACAGGAAACATACAGGATTACCTTATCGGCCTTTTAAGAGAGATGGTCTTACCTGAAACCAGGTTTGAAATTGATTTGACCTGGAGCGGCATTATGGGACTCGGACCGGTACGAAAACCAATTGTTCAGCAAACCGGACCGGGCATTTACTGCGCTGTACGCATGGGCGGCATGGGTATAGCCATCGGGAGCACCATTGGTAAACAGGCTGCCGGAATGCTTATAAACTCCTGATAATTGTACCCTGTGAATTTGGGTTAATTTTTCATCCGTTGATATTTCAATTTTGAGTTATTTTTATTTAATATTACCAAAAATTTGAAATCATGAGCATACCCGTTAAATATGGTTTAATTTACGCAGGAATCAGTGTTGCCATTCCCCTGTTATTATTTGGTTTGGGAATGGAAAAGGACCCAACAGTTCAAAAAGTAAGCAACTTTACGAATATTGCCATCCCAGCTGTAATAATTTTCTTTGGCATCCGCGAACAGCGTGATATGGCAGGTAACGGATATATTTCTTTTGGAAAAGGTTTTTCAAGCGGAATGATCATCGCACTGATAGGCGGACTCATTGCTTCCGCATTTACCTATCTTTATTTTACCGTCCTTAACCCGGGCATGGTCACCTATATCAAAATGAAGCAAGAGGAGGAAATGATAAAACGGGGTATGTCGGAAAGCCAGGTTGAAGCTATGGCCGGAACCATGGAATTCTGGACAAGCCCGGTAATGATGTGTGCCTTTGTTCTGATTGGAACCCTGCTGATATCCCTTGTAATTTCACTGATTTCGGCCGCCATCCTCAAAAAGGAAAATCCTGCTGAAAATATATCATGACATCAGCGGACTACCGGCACTTTTAAAAGTTCAAAAGCCACCAGGTACAATTTACCATGGTACCTGAAACGCGAAAGATGCAATAAAGCGGGGTTATTTGCCAAAATGCATTACCGACTTGCGGATAATTTCAGTACATTCCATCAGTTGTTCTTCGGTAATTACCAATGGTGGGGCAAAACGTATAATATCACCGTGAGTGGGCTTTGCAAGTAATCCGTTTTCAGCCATTGTAATACAAACATCCCAGGCAGTTTTTCCATTGAAAGGCTGAATAACTATGGCGTTAAGCAAGCCCTTGCCTCTGACTACAGAAATGATTTCAGAATTTATCGATCTTAATTCTTTCCTGAGTATTTCACCCAGATAAAACGCACGGTCGGCAAGTTTCTCATCTTTCACTACTTCCATGGCTGTCATGGCAACACTGCAAGCCAGCGGGTTGCCCCCAAAAGTGGAGCCATGTTCACCCGGTTTAATGGTGAGCATAATTTCATCGTCGGCTAAAACGGCCGATACCGGAATGGTTCCTCCCGAAAGGGCCTTACCTAAAATCAGAATATCGGGCCTTACATTTTCATAATCGCAGGCAAGCATTTTACCGGTACGTGCAATTCCGGTTTGTATTTCATCACCTAAAAATAGAACATTTGCCTCTTCGCATAACTTTTTCGCTTTCGCGAGATATC
>CAZPKJ010000286.1:1596-2222 GCA_964587075.1 uncultured Flavobacteriaceae bacterium
GGGTACAATTACTCCGGCCTCACCCTGGACAGGCTCAACCAGAAAGCCGGCTACATCCTTGTTTTGCAATGCTGCGGTCAGCGCTTCAATATTATTATATGGAATATGGATGAACCCGGGCAAAAAAGGTCCGAAGTTGCGACGTGAGTCAGGATCAGATGAAGCGGAAACAACGGTAATGGACCGGCCATGAAAGTTGCCGTCGCAAACAATTATTTTTGCCTGGTTAGTTTCAACCCCTTTTATTTCATACGCCCACCGCCTGCACAGCTTAACGGCTGTTTCAACCGCTTCAACACCGGTGTTCATTGGCAGCACTTTGTCGTATCCAAACAGGGTTGTGAGGTATTCGGAATATTCGCCAAGCCGGTTATTGTGAAAGGCACGTGAGGTTAAGGTTAATTTCGAAGCCTGATCAATCAGCGTATTGATAATCCTGGGATGACAATGTCCCTGGTTGACGGCCGAATACGCTGAAAGAAAATCATAATACCGTTTCCCTTCAACATCCCATAAAAACACGCCCTCTCCCCTTTCAAGCACTACAGGCAATGGATGATAATTATGGGCACTGTATTTTTCTTCAAGCTCAATGGCCTGTGGCGAAGTGAGATGCGCTATCATGC
>CAZPKJ010000287.1:0-844 GCA_964587075.1 uncultured Flavobacteriaceae bacterium
AAGGACATTTTCTCCTCAACACGTTAAGGGAGCAAGTGCGCACATCAATATAGATATTAATGAGGACCACTATGCATTAATGTTAAGCATTGCACAAAAGTTAACCGTTAATGAAAACAATGATATTATGTTTAAGCTTTTATATGAGCTGACTACTTTCTTTTCTCAATACTTCTTTGAATTAAATGAATACAGTAAAACTGAAGATTCACTCCTGCTTCAATGAAATACTAATAATGACAATTATTTAATGTAATGATGCTAAATGAAACTATTCAAAGAAGTTAAGCCTCCTACCAAACATATACGATTTTCCAAAAACAACTCAGTAAATTGGTATACCTGGTCAGATTCATTCAAATCCTTTTTATCAGAATGGAAAAATTGTAAATCAATTAACCCAGTTGACTTCATTTACTTGAAAAAGCATCAAAGTTATAATTTTACATACGACATAAATATAAAGAAAGTGAGTAATTATTTTTTAGATGATTTTTCGGCATATACCCAAGAACTGGTAAGGTTTGAACCAGGCAAAAAGATTTCCCTTTTTCTAGATTTAATTTCTAAAGATTTAAACGGAAAGCAATTCCACTATGTATTTGCACTTTTTCGGTCTACAATAGTTAGACTTGCAAAGAACGAAATGAGTGCCTTATATTCACCACTGACTTCGGGCAAACATGAGAACGATTTTCCTCTTCATTGCGATCTTTACATTCCAAAAATACTTTTTAATGTCTATGAAAAAGTCCCGAAGGACAGTAGTGGTGCATCACTTTTTCTTGAAACCGAAGTGTTATTTAATACTGTTATACCCCTATTAAAAATGCCTTCAGAAACA
>CAZPKJ010000287.1:854-2157 GCA_964587075.1 uncultured Flavobacteriaceae bacterium
GCTCTAGAAAATCCGATCATTATGATGAATTTTACGATCTACTCTACAATAAAGACAATTCTTGGTTTTCAATGTTAAAATCAGAGATGAAGAATTTAAGACTTAAAATAAAACTCGACAAAGGACAGGGATATATAATTGACGACACCCATTGGATGCATGGGAGGGATAAAACTCTTGGAGGGGTTTCTTCAAAAAGGTTGCATCGGTTAATCTTCGACAATATTAAAATTCCTTAAAATTTGTTACTTCAGCCTGATTAATGGATATTTAATTTTTGTCGACTTTGAGAATTATTTGGAAGTTATAAATAATCGATTTATACGATCAAGATTTTTCTTTGATATGGGTGTGCCTTTCTCCCAAGCCCCAATGGTTGAAGCATCAACACCCAATAAGACACCCATGTTTTTATAGCTCAATCCGTGTTTGATCCGATAACTATTAATCCTTCCAGCCAGTCCTTTCTGATCAGTAGGGATTGGATTATAGCCTAGGAATTCGACGATTTTAGGCATATGATGGATCATTGGCTTGGAGTGATTGTTCTCCCATAAAGTAATGCAATCGGTGCTTACCCCTATTATCCTACCCACATCCTCCTGTTTCATTGACATAGATAACCTCCTCTTCCTTATATGTTCCCCTATAGTTTGAGGGTTGATTAAAGTTATTGGAATACAGCTATTTACAGTTGAAATTGTTGTTTTCCAAAAAGGCAACACAACCATGCCCCTGCGGATTTTATAATCATCCCGAAAAGGAATGCGTATGCGGCCCGGGAGTAGTGCAGAAATATCTGAATAAGATAAGCGGCCCGCTGCTCGACCGGATCGATATACATGTGGAGGTAACACCGGTTCCGTTCGGAGAACTATCCAAAGAACGATTATCGGAGCGCAGTGAAACGGTACGGTCACGCGTGATTAAAGCACGGCAACTTCAGGAGCAGCGCTTCAGTGATTCGGAAAACATTTACTGCAACTCACAAATGAGCGCCAGGCAGCTGCGAACTATTTGTAAGTTGTCGAATGAATGTAATCAGTTACTTAAAACAGCTGTTGAGCGAATTGGGCTGTCGGCTCGGGCGTATGATCGAATTTTGAAGGTGGCAAGGACGATTGCGGATCTGGGAGGATCAGAAAATATAGAAAGCGAGCATATTGCGGAGGCGATACAGTACCGGAATTTGGATAGAGAAGGATGGGCTGGGTGAAAAAACGGGCATGAAAAATGCCCAATGTCCAATATACAAATTGCTTTAAATGGAAATTGGATATTGGAAATTTGTTTATTGGACATT
>CAZPKJ010000288.1:0-2154 GCA_964587075.1 uncultured Flavobacteriaceae bacterium
GTGAGCATCAGTGGGAGAGCACCGGCATATTCGACTTCCTGCAGCATCTGCCAACTGAAATAATGCGGCATCGCGATTTCAACTTTCTCACGCCCTCAGAGGTCATTGACCGCTACCCGGCAAGGGATATCTATGACGTAAAAGATTTTACATCCTGGGCCGACGCCGAACGCGATTTGTCGGCATGGCTGAGTAACAGCATGGAGAAGGAGGCCGCGAAAAAAATATATGACTTGGAGAAAGACGTACTGGCCACCGGAAACGACGACCTCATTCAAACATGGGGAAAATTGCAAACATCGGATCACTATTACTACATGTGTACCAAATTCTGGAGTGACGGCGATGTACACAAATATTTCAGTCCCTACGATTCGCCTTATGATGCATACATTTATTTTATCAATGTTTTTAATGATTTTGAAATAACCGTCCGAAAAGCTCTTGAAGACAGGAAACGCTCACGCCAAAAACGGGTCAAAGCAAAAAGCCCGGTTACAGAATAAAAGTTTCCGTTAATTTATTTCAGCCGGTTGCCGATACCAGGTAAAAATATACAGGCATACCGAAAGTAATATTAAAAGGGAATGTTACTGCCAGGGCCATTGGGAGATAAAGGCCGGGGTTAGCTTTTGGTACAGCTATTTTCATAGCCGCGGGAACAGCTATGTAGGATGCAGATGCAGCAAGTACCGCCAGAATAAAACGGTTGCCGGTATCATCGGTTACCCACTGGCTGCACCAGGCTACAATACATCCATTTACAAATGGAATAATAATGGCGAACAATCCTGTGAACCAGCCACTCTTAATAAAGTCGGCCAGTTTTTTCCCACTGGTGATTCCCATATCCAGCAGGAAAATCGCAAGGAACCCCTTAAAGATGTCGGTTGTGAATGGTTTAATACCTTCAGCATGATGTTCGCTGGCAAGCATACCAATTGCCAGGCTTCCTAAAATCAGAATTACACTTCCATTGGTAAACGAATGGGCAACAATGCCAGATAGCTTAACATTACTGTCGGGTTGTGCATGGTAAAGCCTGATAAGCATTACTCCAATGATGATGGCAGGCGCCTCCATCAAAGCCATGACGGCAATCATGTGGCCGCCAAAATCCTCCGACTGCATTTCGAGGTATGATACTGCAGTAACAAAAGTAACTGCACTCACCGAACCATAGGTAGCAGCAATGGCCCCCGAATCTTCTACGTTGAGTTTGCGACGCAGGATAAAGTAGGTATACAACGGAATGATGCATGATATGACCATGCCAAATACCACCGACCATATTATTTCCATAGTAAAAACGCTGTGCGATAATTCCTGTCCGCCCTTGAATCCAATGGCAAACAGCAGGTATAATGAAATAAACTTCGATGAATTGGCCGGGATTTCAAGGTCGCTTTTTAACCGGGTAGCCAGGATGCCAAGGGCGAAAAATAGAAATGCGGGGTTTGTAAGGTTATCAATGAGCAGTGTTAAGTTCATTTGTGCGGCTGTTGACAGCAAAACTAATCTTTTTGTTACTGAACATGGCTAAATCCTGTAAAATTTACCCGCTTCAAAAAGTAACGTCCCGGTACTGCGGGTATGAACCAATTGAAAATGACATTTGTTGGTATTGCTATGAAGAAAATCATATGATGTAAACTGAAGGGTATTTATTTTTGAACCGGGAATGTTACCTTTCATAAAGTTAATTGTTTGGTACGGGTGAGTTATGTGAAGTACCCTGCGAAAACAATGCAAACCCGATGTGACGTTTGAATGATATTTTTAAGCTATGGAATTTAAAGATTATTACAAAATACTGGGTGTTGATAAAACCGCTACTCAGGAGCAGATAAAAAAAGCCTTCAGAAAGCTTGCTGTAAAGTATCATCCGGATAAAAATCCGGGTGACAAGGCTGCCGAAGAAAAATTTAAGGAAATATCAGAGGCAAATGAAATATTGAGTGATGAACAAAAGCGGAATAAATATGATGAGATGGGTGCAAACTGGAAATATTATGAACAGATGCACCGGCAGCAACGACCACCCGGAAGCGGTAAGCGGGCAGCTTACGAAACTCACGACACATCCGACTTTCATGATTTTTTTGAAAGTAGAAGGCGGATTATTGCTTTCCGTGTACTTTTTTTACATGACCT
>CAZPKJ010000289.1:0-2124 GCA_964587075.1 uncultured Flavobacteriaceae bacterium
TAACGGGATTCATGGTAGGAAGCCGTTCGGAACATGCAGGCATTATAAAGGATGGCGCCAAAATGGTAAATGCTATGTCGAACAGTGTGGTACCTAAATTTACAATCGTAATTGGCAATTCCTACGGTGCCGGTAATTATGCCATGTGTGGTAAAGCTTATGACCCCAGGCTCATTGTTGCGTGGCCCAGTGCACAAATTGCCGTAATGGGAGGGTCACAGGCTGCCAAAACCCTGCTACAAATACAGGTAAGCGCGTTGAAGTCGAAAGGTAAAGTGATCACTCCCGATGATGAGGCTGAACTGCTTAAAACCATCACCGAAAGGTACGAAAAGCAAACATCACCTTATTACGCGGCCTCACGGTTGTGGGTAGATGCAATTATCGATCCGCTTGAAACCCGCAAATGGATTTCGATGGGAATTGAAATGGCCAATCATGCCCCCATTCAAAAAGCTTACAATGTTGGCGTGATTCAAACATAGTATGAACATTGAAATTATTAAGATTCCCTTTTCGGGATGACTTGTTAAGAATTCAATATGGAATAAATATGGCCATGAGTCTCTTTTGTCTCAAACTATATTTTGATTCAGTTCCCCACGTTATAACAGCTTAAAATTGTAATAAACCATGTCAGATTTTATATCCATTGTAAATAAGGTCCGTGAGTTCCACGAAGTGTTCGGCCTGGTGCATCACGATGTACCCAGGACCGACATAAGCAGCCGCATTATTGAGCTCAGACACCGCCTGATGGCTGAAGAAAACGATGAATACCTCGAAGCTGCCAAAGAGGGAAATCTCACACAAATTGCCGACGCCTTAGGCGATAAGCTGTATATTTTGTGTGGTACCATCATAGCACATGGACTGCAACACAAAATTGTAGAAGTATTTGAAGAGATTCACCGCAGCAATATGAGTAAGCTTGATGAGCACGGAAAACCTATTTACCGTGATGACGGTAAAATCATGAAAAGCGACCGCTATTTCCTTCCGGATATAAAATCGGTGCTCGACCGCTGACCGCGCGGCTGAACGAAGGTAAATCAGAGAAAATTTTTATTCCACAGCTGAAACATCAGTAAGTTCCACAATAGCTTGCGGTGATTTCTTTTTTTATTTTGGTGTTCGTTCAAAAGTTGTGTTACTACTCCGGGATTAAAAATCCCCTGGCTTGCGATATGTTTTTCTGAAAGCAGTTCGGTAGTTACAGGCCGGAGTTCATTCCTGAGCCACAGCGAAACCGGAATTCCAAATCCTTTCTTGGGCCGGGTGATAATATCTTCGGGCAACTTAGGCAACATCAGGTCCTTCAATATCCGCTTCAGCTTTTGACCTTTCATTTTATAGGATGCAGGAAGTGAATTCAGGAAATCGATTACTGATGTGTCGAGAAATGGCGCCCGTACCTCAAGTGAATTATACATGCTGGCCCGGTCAACCTTTACCAGGATATCGTCCTGCAAATAGGTTTTAAAGTACGTATAAAGAACTTTGTTAAAGCGCGATTGATCCGAAACAGATTTTACATAGTCATCAATCAGCTCCAGTCCTGTCAGGCCATTCAACTGCTCTTTGAATTCGCGCGTAAAAAGCCGGCTCTTCATTTCAGGAGTAAAGCTGCCAAGCCACAGCGTGTGGGTATGATGTGGTGTGCCGCTAAATCCTTTGAGGAATTGTTTTAATTTAAAGTCGAGGCTTATGTTTTTATCACTTACCGGAAGCAAATTAACGGCATGATTCATCATCCTGATAAAGGATGGCGGAATAGCATGACCGGTACTGATATATTTGTCGGTAATAAAAGTCGGATATCCTGCCATTAATTCATCGCTTCCATCCCCGCCAAGGGCAACCGTAACATGTTTGCGGGTAAAAGCTGAAAGGTAATAAGTAGGAATGATGGACGGATCGGCGAAAGGTTCATCGAGCAGTCGCGAAATTTCAGGTAGCAATTCATAGGCATCATTCGCGGTTAGGATTTTTTCATAATGCTGTGAACCTATATGCAATGCCACCATTTTGGCATAGCTGCTTTCATCGTAGCTCGATTCAGCAAAACCAATGGAGAAAGTTTTGATTTTACCGGTTGAATTTTTTTGTGCATACCAGGCCACT
>CAZPKJ010000290.1:0-2115 GCA_964587075.1 uncultured Flavobacteriaceae bacterium
TTCCTTATTATGGAGTATAACAGTGTTTCCCGGATAAAAGAGGGCTCATTAAACCCGTTGCTTAATTTAATATCCTTGAACCCCTGGTAATTCTGATCTTTAAAATGATCTAGTTCGATATGAAAAGGATTTTTTAAATTATTGGGATTGTACGAACTGTTTCCCTTATACTTTACACCGGCACTGTCAAAAACCTGGTTGTTTATTTTTACCCATTCGGCCAAGGTATACGAATCGCTTCCCTGTTTGGCGGTGTCAAGAATATAATCCCAGTTAGGTTGTGAAAAACTGATTTCAATTTTCTGAATATTGCTTATATCGTAAAAAGTTTGCGCCCTGGCAGGATACATCCACGCAAGTGAAATTAGCATATATAATTTGAATATACTTTTCATAATATGAATTTTGCTTTTGACCTTTCTGCAGGGACAAGGTTTACCCGCTCAGTTACAAAGTAAAAATAAAATAGGGCAATTTTTTGATACTTCCTGAAAAATACCCCCAACTTTCCTTTTTTTGATACATTTGACGGATGAACCGGGCCGGCAACGGCAAATCAATAACTTCATTATGAGCAACAAACTAGCCGAAGGCAAAACCAATTTTGGGACTTTGCCGGTATTTCTAACGGCCATATCAACCATTCTCGGAGCGGTCATGTTTCTGCGGTTCGGATATGCTGTTGGTTCCGTTGGTTTTTTTGGAACGGTACTGATTATTGTAATTGGTCACATGGTAACCATTCCTACCGCTATGGCACTCGCCGAAATTGCAACCAACCAGAAAGTGGAGGGAGGGGGCGAATATTTTATCATTTCGCGGTCGTTCGGTCTAAATATAGGCGCTGCCATTGGAATTGCACTTTATTTATCGCAAGCCGTTAGTGTGGCATTTTATGTGATCGCTTTCGCGGAAGCATTTGAGGCGATTAAGCCATGGGTAGCCACACAGTTTGGTTACGAAATATATGATAACCGCCTCTTTAGTATTCCGGCATTATTGCTTTTAATCTGGCTGATGGTAACCAAAGGAGCCGACCTTGGAATGAAAGCCCTGTATGTGGTTGTATCCATACTGGCATTATCGCTGGTATTATTTTTTATGGGAACCACTTCTTATAGCGAAGTATTTGACAGCTCCCAGCTGTTTAATTCGGTTGAAACAAATAAAGACTTTTTTTATGTGTTTGCCATTATATTCCCCGCCTTTACAGGCATGACAGCCGGAGTTGGTTTATCCGGAGATTTGCGCGACCCTAAAAAGTCAATTCCACTGGGTACCCTGGCGGCAACCATTACGGGTATGATTGTTTATGTTTTTATCGCCTACAAACTGGCGGCATCGGCAACCCCTAACGATTTGTTCAGCGACCAGCTAATTATGAGTAAAATAGCCTTATGGGGGCCAATCATTCCTATCGGACTGGCTGCTGCCACCATATCGTCGGCCCTGGGTTCGCTTATGGTTGCCCCGCGTACCCTCCAGGCTATAGGTGGCGATAGTGTATTCCCGAACCGTTATATGAATTTTTGGGTTTCGCGCGGTACCCGGAAAAATAACGATCCTAAAAACGCCACCATAGTTACCAGCGTTATTGCTCTGATTTTTGTTGCCATGGGCGATGTGAATGCTGTTGCCGAAATTATATCTATGTTTTTTATGGTTACATACGGTTCGTTGTGCCTGATTTCATTTTTACAACATTTTGCTGCCGACCCATCGTACCGGCCAAGCTTTAAATCGAAATGGTTCCTGTCGCTGTTTGGCGCCATCATGTGTGTGTACCTGATGTTCAAAATAAATACACCCTATGCCATTGCTTCTATTGCCCTGATGGTGCTGATATACTTTTATATATCTGCCAGAAGTAATACCAAAAAGGGAATGGCAAGTATTTTCCAGGGTGTAATCCACCAGTTCAGCCGAACTATTCAGGTATTTTTACAAAAATCGGAGAAGGATAAAAAGGTTGAAGACTGGCGGCCGGCGGTTTTGTGTTTATCAAAAGATAGTTTTGAGCGATACAGTGCACTTGAGCTTATGCGGTGGATTTCGCACCGGTACGGATTTGGAACGTATATTCATTTTGAGAAGGCATATTTTTCGAAAGAATCC
>CAZPKJ010000291.1:0-2039 GCA_964587075.1 uncultured Flavobacteriaceae bacterium
AAAAGGCGAGAAAATATAACGAACGGCATAAAGGAAAGAAAACCAGGGGGGCAAGCACCATCAGCCAGCAAACTGCCAAAAATGTTTTCTTATGGCCTCACCGCTCTTGGCTACGAAAGGGTCTTGAGGTTTATTTTACCGGATTGATTGAGTTATTGTGGAGCAAGGAGCGGATAATGGAAGTTTACCTGAATGTAATAGAATTCGGAGATGGGATATATGGTGCCGAAGCGTGCGCGCGTGAATATTTTAACATTCCGGCAAGCAAATTAAACAAACATCAGTCGGCACTGATAGCTGCGTGTATCCCTTCGCCGTTAAGGTGGTCGCCGGCAAAGCCAACACCATATATAAAGAAAAAGCAACAATGGATTTTGCGGCGAATAAACAAAGTTGAGAGGCCTGAGCACCTCAGGTGATTAAGGTTTTATTTTTTCATAGCCGAAAATTCTGAAATCCTCATCGTATACTTCATTCACAATACTTATCATTTCGGCATTGTAATAGCTCGAATAATCTTTTCTTCGTTGTGATATGTTCACCCGGTTCAATTTTACGTCAGGGAGGTGGAATTTCCGGATAAAAAGTGAAAAATCTTCATCAAGATTTTCAAACCGCATGATTTTATCTACAAGTATTTGGCCATTAACGGCCAGATAGTGATGTTGATAATCTTTCCAGGGAAGCGAATGAATGTTGTGAATGAATTCACTGAAATCATTGAACTCATCGTAAACGGCATGTAAGTCGTGTGCGGGCGACCGGTTGATGTATTTAAAGTTTGAAATCAGGCGGTCGTAAGGATTCCGGACAACACCAAAGGAATAATAGCGTTCCCAAAACTCGTCACCAAGAATATTTTTGAGTTCAGATGCACTGATATGATAACTGAAATTGGATAATTTCTTTGATTCACCGAAGATTTTCCTTGAATAGTAACTGATGCTGGTATTGGCGTGCCGGCACATGTAATTCGAAAATGATACCAGTGCCTGATGAATGGATGTGCCGGCACACTTCGGGTTATGAATAAAGATGAATCGGTGTTGATCGCTAATTAGCATAAATTGGCATGCACTGGTAACCCGTTCGGGGAACCGAAACTTTTCCGGTTAAGAGGATGAGCTGTAAGATGTTAAAATCCTGCATTGATCCCTAATCGCAGGATTGGATTCTGGTAGGGTGAATATTGTTCTTCAGTAAGATTAAATAAAACCATCAATGTAATTGCAGCATTTTGACCGATTGGCTGTGCATATCCTCCTCCAACCAAAACACTGTTAATATACGTTCGTACCAGGTCGGAATAACCTCCTCCCGAAGGCGAAGAGGGAACTTCCAGGTTCAGTGCTTCATATTCGGCGTGAGCGAAAAGATTTTCCAGCGGATAATAGCGGCCAAAAACCCTTCCGCCATAAATGGATGTTTCAAATTGTCCGAATACATCCTTATAACGGTAGTAAATATAGGTAACGCCAATACCTGTATGAACTTTTTCGGTTATTTTATATCCTACCAAAGGTGAAATATCTACATAAGTAAGGTTGCCAAATTGCAGGCCCAGGTTTCCTCCGAAGAAGAACCTTTCGGACCAGGGACGTTCGGTCTGATCCTGTGCATGAAGAGCGATGCCATGAAAAAGCAGAGTCAATATTATAAGCAGATTCCGAAATACCATATTGAGTGTCATTACCGGTTATCGATTGAATGGAATGCAAATATGCAAATATTAGTTTTAGTTTTGCACATAACAATTTGAGGCCTGCTGGCCTTCTATCCGCGGCAAGCGGTCATTTTTTAACCAGGGAATGAAATGAATATAATTATTACCGGAGCTTCATCGGGCATTGGTTTTGAAACCGCACTGAAATATGCGTCAGAATCTCAAAACCAGGTGGTGGCATTATCGCGATCGGAAGCGGGCCTGAACAAACTTGCGGGAAAGGCTTCGGCCGGGAATATCCAGCCCATGGTATTTGATATCACTTCCCATAATTTTTCGGGGCTGGATGAACATCTTAATAAAATCGGGATGGATC
>CAZPKJ010000292.1:0-1921 GCA_964587075.1 uncultured Flavobacteriaceae bacterium
TTGGAACCGGTAATACTTTTTATTTAAACAAAAGTTTGTCAGCCGGGATGTATTTTGTGCAACTGGTTACACCAAATAGCACCAAAAACGTTCGCCTGGTGATTACCGGCGGATGATGAAATCAGATTCTTGATTTTGGGTCAAACCGGTTGCGGATACCATCACCAATTAAATTGAAGCAGGTTACGGTAACAAAAATAGCGATGCCGGGAAAAACTACGAGCCACCATGCATCAAAATTTTCTCTCCCTGAAGCCAGTAATGATCCCCATGTTACGGTGTTGTGTGGAACCCCAATTCCAAGAAATGATAAAGCGGATTCGGCAAGTATAGCCGACGCTATTCCGAACGCTATGGCCACCAGAGCTGGTGAAAGGGCATTGGGAAGTGCGTGGCGTAACAAGATTCGCATTTCACGCAAACCGACTGACCGTGCCGATTCAATGTATCCCAGGCTTTTTATTCGAAGAATTTCGGCACGTGTTAAGCGGGCAATTTCGGTCCATGATGTAAGTCCAATGATCAGAATCAGATTGAACACCGATGGTTTGGAGATGGCGGCAATTGTAATGATTAAAATGATACGGGGTAGTGAAATCAAAACTTCAATCAACCGCGAAATCCAGGCATCAAGAGGGATGGTTACTTTATTCGAAAACCATTTCCAGCGGTCCAGTAATCCTGCCGCTTTGTAAAAAATAATAATGACTGCGATAAATAAAATAATGGAAATAAATAAATGACCTGCAAATGAAAATGCATGGCCCGAAAGTGAATCGGTTAGAATAAAATAGCGAATATGAAACGCATAAAACCAGGCGGGAACTATACCGGCGATTGCGCCATAAAATTTCGCCCTGCCTGCCTTCACCATATGATCTCCGGTATAACCTGCTACCGACCCCAACAGAATTCCGATAAATCCTGCTATAAGCATTGAGAAGATTCCAACCATTAGTGACACCCTGGTGGCATGAAGCATACCTGCAAGTACGTCGTCGCCCCGCTTACCTGTTCCGAGAAGGTGTTTTTTTAATCCACGCAATTCCACAACCTCACCATCAAACCTGGCATATTGTTTACTGAGAGGTGCAGCATAACCGGAATTCATTAAATCGGATTTAAATGGTGCATAAGGGATCAGCGGGTTAATTAATGTAACACTCTCATGCCGAAAGAAACGGATGTCGCCAAAAAACAACTTCTCCTGTTTGGTAGTAACCGGGTTGGGTATTTCAACATAATTTTGGTTTGAAAAAACCGGAAAGCAGATATTTCCGTTTACCACTGCCATCAGCGGTTTATCGTTGGCGATAAATGGAGCCAGTACAGCTGTTACCATCAGACCCAAAAGTATAAATCCGCAGATCTTAGCGGTGCGAACCCGAAATTGTGGTGCCAGAGGTTTATAAACAGTGTTTATCATGAATTCAGGACCCTGCTTGTAGTTTTATTCTCGGATCTGCGTAAGCGTAACCTATATCGGCCAGTAAATACCCCAGCACGGTTAATGCTCCCGAAATAGTAAATACCGCTACAATCATGGGGTAGTTCTGGTTGTGTACCGACTGAAATATTTCGAACCCCATCCCGGGTATGGTAAATATTGTTTCAAGAATAACCGATCCGCCCAAAGCCCTTGGGAAAATACTCGAGAAAACAGTAATTAAAGGCAGCAGTGAATTGCGGAAAGCATGTTTGAACACTACCACTTTTTTTGGAAGGCCTTTGGCCCTGGCCGTCGTAATATAGTCCTGCGACATCTGTTCAATCACCGATACCCTTGTTGTTCGTGAGATGAATGCGAATGAACTATAGGTGTAACTGATTATAGGCAGGACTAAATACGGTAACGACAAAAATATTTTGTCAATCAGCGTTGCATGGTCGGGGTAACCTGCAGGTGGTTTTACGCCCGACG
>CAZPKJ010000293.1:0-1899 GCA_964587075.1 uncultured Flavobacteriaceae bacterium
TCTTTTCTTTCAGCGAAAGCGCTGCATTAATGATATTGTGATCAGCTTTCTTTTCACCAAAAACATGATTGGCATCCACTTCTGCTTTTTCATGCATCAGGACCTTGAACTTACCCTTGGTGGGCCCGTTGAGTGGTATCCAGTCCTGCAACGAAAATTTACCCGAGAGTTTATCAATATTGCGGATAAACTCCCTGGCTTCAAAATTTATTACGTCGTTTCCTTTTTTGAAACGGTCAATCTCTTCCAGAACGGTTATTGGGATGGCTACATCATGTTCTTTAAAGTTATGAATTGCATTGTGGTCAAATAATATTGCTGAAGTATCGATAACGAATATCTTTCTTTCCGGTTTTTTGGCCATCAGGGGTTATTTTAAGAACGATAAATAAGAACTTTGTACTTAAACAAATGTAAGTTCACGCAAATGCCGGATGGGGCTCTTTTTATAAATAAAATTGACATCCCGGTGTTAATAACGTTTATGTGCCGCCTAATCATTATCTTTGGCGACGGAATTAACTGGAATTAGCTCTTAATGAATATCAGTTTTGTTTACCCGTCCTTTCTTTTTGCACTGAGCCTGATTGTTGTTCCCATTATTATCCACCTCTTTAATTTCAGGAAGTTCAGGAAAGTGTACTTTACCAATGTACAGTTCCTTACCGAGCTGAAACAGGAAACTACTTCCCGTTCAAAGCTGAAACACCTGCTTGTCCTTGCCAGCAGGATACTGGCTGTATGCTTCCTGGTTGCCGCGTTTGCCCAGCCCTACCTTCCTGCGGCCGGGGGACAAAAAATGGCGTCAACGAAAATCGTAAGTATTTACATCGATAACTCATTCAGCATGGATGCGGTTACCCGCGAAGGGACCCTGCTGGAAATTGCCATGAACACTGCCAAAACCGTGGCATCGGGTTATAAGCCGTCCGACAGGTTTCACCTGCTCACCAACGATTTCGATCCGGCCCATCAGCGTCTCATTACCAGGGAGGAATTTTTATCGCTCGTAGATGGGGTAAAAATCAGCCCGGTTTCAAGAAGTACCTCCGAAATTATCTCCCGGCAAACGGATATTCTTAATTCGGTATCCTCCGGCAGTAAATCGGCAGTTATCATCTCCGATTTTCAAAAGTCGGTTACTGATGTTGAAGCTTTGCGCGATGATTCAACTATTGCAGTGTCACTAATCCCGGTAACGGCAAGTACCGTTTCAAATGTGGCAGTCGATTCATGCTGGTTCGGTAGCCCGGTAGTACAGCTGGGGCAGATGTCGGAGCTGCATGTCAGGTTACGAAATTACAGCGATGCCGATGTACCTGCGGTTCCGGTGAAGCTGATCATTAACAAGGTTCAAAAGGCAGTGGCTGCCGCCGATGTGCCTGCTCTTGCTTATACCGATGTTACTCTCACCTTCACTGCTGCCGATACGGGCTGGCAAAAAGGCATGGTGAATATTCTGGATAACCCTATAATTTTTGACGATGACTATTATTTTTCATTCCATGTGGCACAGGAAGCTTCGCTGCTTGCAGTAAATGAATCGGGCCCCGGGCCTTATCTTGGTGCACTTTTTAATCCGGAAGGTTATTTTCAACTCGACAACAGCAATGTGATGCAGCTCGACTACGGAGCCTTGCCCGGTTATCAGCTGATATTCATAAACCAGTTGCAAAATATCGCTTCAGGGCTTACAGCCGAACTAAGCAAATACGTGAGCAATGGAGGTACTATTGTAATAATTCCCGACTCATCCATGGATATGGTAGTTTTCAGCAAGCTCCTGAGTACTATGGGGGTGAATCCGGTTACTTCTTTTGTTGTTAATACCGAACGAGTTGAAAAATTACTGCTCGAAGATCCTGTTTTTGACGGCGTGTTCAGTTCAAAAACAAAAAT
>CAZPKJ010000294.1:0-1862 GCA_964587075.1 uncultured Flavobacteriaceae bacterium
GAAATACCCTACCGGTAAGGGTTTTAACGGTTGTGACCCGATAAAGCACCTTCACGGCTCATTAGTTCCGGATGCTGTAAAAACGCATTTTACAGCCTGTTCATTACATAACGGTAATTTAATAATCCCTTGACAATGGTAATAATGCGCATTATCTTTGTTCTTCTAATATAAAACTAATGAAAGCCACTAAATTATTTGCAATGTTAGCATTTGCAGGTTTCGGCCTGTTTGCGGGTGAGGCTCTTGCCCAGGGGAACGACGATAACGACGCTCC
This sequence comes from uncultured Flavobacteriaceae bacterium, assembly GCA_964587075.1. GTDB lineage: Bacteria > Bacteroidota > Bacteroidia > AKYH767-A > OLB10 > CAZPKJ01. The sequence goes on from CAZPKJ010000294.1 coordinate 278, forward strand.
GCCTCCTAAAATGAGTGAGTACAATGAAACTGAAGTGACGGACACCTACAACGATAAGGTTACCATCGATTCAGGTTCAAACGCATCAACCAATGCCAGTGGCAGCGGTTCTTACAACAGCGATAGCGGCGAACGAAAGGAAAGACTGAGGGTTTATTCAGGCAAGCACGACGGAAACAATGTAATTTACGATCCACGATAATAAGTAGTAATTAATTTCAAAACCGGGTTCAGCCCGGTTTTTTTATTTTTAGTCCTTTCGGGAGCCATGTTTATGCCCTGATTTGTCGCTCCCGGTAAACCTTCCCGGTTACAAACAGTCATACCCTTAATTTACTATCTTTGAATTTGCCGAAACTTCATTGATAGTTGACAGTAGTATGCTGAAGTCAATTTTTTTTGATATGAGAAAAATCTGGTTCACATGTTTAATGGTTTGCGCTTTGGCTCCCATGGCCAGGTCGCAGGCTGTAATCCTGCCCTCCATTGGTGTAACCAGTTTACCCGGCGATAACGATTCGGTTTGTTACATTCCCATGTTTACTGGCGGCTTTGGTACCAGCGGCATCCAGGTTGGCGATACGGTTTCCGATTTTAAGTTGTTTTCCCTTTCGGGAGATTCGGTTGTTTTATCGGAGGTTCTGAATTCGGGTAAACCGGTTTTGATGGTGGCGGGTAGTTATACATGCCCGGTGTTCCGCAATAAAGTGGCCAGCATAAATAACGTGGTGAACCTGTACGGTAACCTCGTTGAAGTTTTTATTGTGTATACCATAGAGGCGCATCCCGATATTGACACCAGCGTTTACTTTGGTTTTGTGAACACCGGCAGCGCCAATATCAGCCAGGGAATTTTATACCGGCAGCCGGTAACCTACGGCGAACGCAAAGCGGTTGTAGCCGATATGCTCGGCGCTATGAACATTACCGCTCCCGTTTACATCGACGGACCCTGTAACAACTGGTGGAGCCATTACGGACCCGCGCCCAATAACTCATACCTGGTAGATACAAACGGTATTGTTTTCGCCAAACACGGATGGTATGATAAATATCCCGATAATATTATCTGCGACATCGACAGCCTGCTTGGAAATCCCTCGTCCTGCAACCAGGGCGGAGGCAGCGGTATGTTTTCATTTAATCTCACAACCAACGATACCATTTTTGGGGCGCCGGGCTCCATTATTACCCTTTCGGGCGACCTGGTTAACACCGGTTCACAGGACGTTATTGTAGATGTGTACCGTCTTATCAATAACATGCCCCAGGGGTGGTCGTCGTCGCTCTGCATCGATGTGTGTTATCCTACCACCACCGATAGTGCAACCATCCTGCTGCCTTCAGCTACAACGCTACCGTTCCATTTTTACATTTATACCACCAACACCACCGATACCGCCAGGGCACGGGTGGCCTTCCGCAACCAGGCCAACACTAACAATCAGGCTATGCGAAATTTGTTCGGCATCACCACTCAAACAACCGGTATAGGCTTATCCCAGGCAACCGGTGACATGGCTCTTTTCCCCAATCCGTCCTCCGGTAACTTCAATATATTTTTCAATACTTCCGGTCCGGCCGA
>CAZPKJ010000295.1:0-1851 GCA_964587075.1 uncultured Flavobacteriaceae bacterium
GTTTCGAACTTAATTCCCAGATCAAGTCCACCGGCTAAATTATCGTTGAATAAGTAACCGACCGTAGGTGAGATGTACACCTGCGATTGTTTCAGATCATTATCATCTGAATAACTGTCAAATCCTACTTTTCCTCCCAGCCAAAACTTGTGCTGAGCTGAAATTTGTCCGGCCATAGTGACCAGTACCAATAATACGATGAGCTTTTTCATACCCGTTTGATTTTAGTTAGATGAATTGATTATTTGTAGTAGCAGTAAATATATCAGTTACATGATGATTTATCAAATCTTACAGGCATTTAATTCGCAAAGCATCGTTATTCTTTGATAAAATGATTCAGATCAACCAACAATAAAGCACCTCATTTCTGCGAGACTTAAAGGGCAAGCCGTAAAGCGTGAAGTCCGGAAGCGTCAGCAACCGGACTTCTCTGCTTTATGGTTGTCTGACAAGGGCCATTTAAACCCCTGATTTTCCACGATTCAGACCACTTTTAGACTACTTTTTTGGCAATTTAAACTACTTTTTGAAGGGGTAGTCTGAATTAATTATTTCTAATACCTTTCCAGCCATCGTGAAAATAAACAATCATATACTTTGTATCCGATATCAGTTCCTGTTTCAATTTTATAAATCATTTCTTTTTCCAACAAGGAATCAATACTTCTCTGAACTGCAGAAGAAGTACCCAGTCTATGCCTCTGTATCATTTCACGTGAGTTGGGTTTAAAAAGAACTCCTTCTTTGGCAATTGCCTTCAACATATCCCATTGATTCGTGGTAAGGATTGTTCTATACTGGTAATAAACCACTTCATTTTGCTTCATCAGTTCAAAAGCAATAAGCCGGACCTGATCTAAAGTTATCTTTTTATCTCCATCAGCAAATAATTTATTACATAATAATTGAGTGTAAAATGTATGCCGGTAAGTGAAGTCCAGAACAAAATCGACGGCATTATCATCAATATTCCGGTGTCTCTTATTGAACATCCTGATAATAAAATCTTTATATACTTGGTGTTCGATTTCACTCAGGTGAAGCGTTGAAGCACTGGAAAAAAACGGCCGTTTTGAATTATGGAACATTTGTGCCAATAAATGAGGACTGCTGCCACTAAAAATAAACCGGACATTTTTCAGGTTTTGTATTTGGGTTCTGATTATGGCTTCCATATTGGTTTCCCTGTAAAGTGCTATTTGCTGAAATTCATCAAGAGCAATTACACAAGGTTTGTTTTGATTCTCGAGAAAAGAAAATATACTCTGAAGCGTATGTTCATATTGTTTCTGTTGGTTATATGAAAAAGTAACCTGGGGCTGCCCTGTCAATTCATCATAACTTAAAACCGGACGAAGTTGTTTGATAAACTCCATAGCGCTTTTCCAAAATGAAGTTTTCTGTGGGACAGACTGCAATATTGCTGTTACTATTTTGTTTGAAAAATCACTCAAAGATTCGGTATCAAATACGTCGGCATATATGCAGGTGATTTTATGATTTCCTTTCAGGTTGTTTAATGTATGATGCAGAAGTCCGGTCTTGCCCATACGCCTGATTGACAGTAAAAGCGTATTTAAGCCATTGCGGGCATTTGTAACTAACAGCTTTGTTTCCTTTTCTCGGTCACAAAAAAACTCCGGTCCGTGATAACCACTTACCGGAAATGGGTTGATTTCGTTGTTTTTGATCATAAATCAAATATACAACAAAACGTGTTACGCAAAATGCGTTATGCATAATGTGGCTTTAATAATTTGATCCTGAAACAGTATAATTGTTACTATCAAAAAAAGCGAAACACATCTTACATACAAATCCTTACAAAAAATAAGACACATCACTGTG
>CAZPKJ010000296.1:0-1827 GCA_964587075.1 uncultured Flavobacteriaceae bacterium
GCAACGAAAGCAGTAATGTTAATAAAACGGCACGTTTCCCTAATCCCTATTATGCCGACACAAAAACAAGGGAACCTGCCTGGATAGAGGTTGGTGCATTGTCGGCGTCAGGTGATGCCGCCGAGTTTTCCAATTACGGATCAAAAACCGTTGACCTATTTGCACCAGGAGTCGCCATTTATTCAACTATGCCTGATAATCAATACGACTATCAGAACGGGACCAGTATGGCAGCTCCCGTAGTATCGGGTATTGCAGCCCTGCTTCGTTCTTATTTTCCTGAACTTACTGCTCCCGAAATAAGAACTATCCTCATGGAATCGGCAGTGCGTTTGAACCATAAAACATATATTCCTGGAACGGGAAAAAAAATAAAGTTCAAAAAACTTAGTATCAGCGGGGGTGCGGTAAATACACTGGAAGCCGTCAAAATGGCCGCCGCTAAAAAGTCACCTGGTAAGTGACCCCAATTTATTTAGCATAATATAGTGAGTTGACTAAAATCATATTTTCTCTGTTAGAATTTCAGTTCTTTGGCTCCAAACTAATACTATCATGAAATTTAACAAGATCCTTGTACCGGTTGATTTTTCGGAACATTCAGTTACTGCCCTGAATTACGCATTTGGGTTTGCGAAATCATCGCAGTCGGAAGTGATCCTGCTACACATAACAGAAATTGGTTCGGGTGCACCACAGCCCGAAACAAACAATTTAATGAACTCGCTCCTGAACGATACATCGGCAAATGAGGTTCCTGTTACTCCTCTTTTCAGGGAGGGAAAAATTGTTGATCAGATATTACAGGTATGCAATAGCCACGAAATCGACCTGGTTGTTATGGGTACACGCGGTGCCGGAAATATATCCAGAAATATTTTCGGTACAAATACGACCCGAATCATTGGCAAGTCCGAAATACCCGTACTTGCTGTTCCTTCCGAAGCGCTGTACCGCCCGGTTCGAAAAGTGGTAATGGCTATTGACTTCAAACATAAATCGGATAAAATTATTGAGGAATTTATAAACCTGATGAAACAGCAAAATTCTGTTGTTCTGCTTACTTATGTCCATTCGGATAAGGGAAACGCCAACGCGCGTGAGCTGCAGCAACTCACCGATGATTTAAAGCAGCGGACAGGTTATGAAAAAATTGTTTGTAAGGTTATTCAGTCTGAATTCTTCCCTTCGGCCATGGAGAATTTCGCCCTCGATATTGAAGCCGACATGATGGTTATGGTAACTCACCCGCGTGGTTTCTTCGAATCAATATTTGATCCCAGCGAAACCAAACAATATGCATTTCATACATCTATCCCGTTACTGGCTATCCCCTATCATAAAACCCCGGTCTTTTTCTTTTAGCATTTACTCCATATGCATTTTCACATATCCGGATGCATTGGGACCCTGGTTACAAACTACATCCAGTATGCTTAGCCCATCTGTAAATTTAAACCTGTCCATAAAAACCTGGCTGTAAGGTTTGGTTTTAAGAAAATGTTCAGGATTACTTTTATCGCAAATAAACTTCATATTCACCGAAGTCCCGTGTGCCGCGGCACTGAATTCATTCAATAAACCCTGGGTTTTAATGTTCAGCAGTTCCGAGAATTTAAGTATAAGTTCAAGATTAAAATCATGTAGAAAAACAAAGGACCGTGTGTAAAATGGCTCCAGGTCGTCGCGGTAAAATTCAAAAAATGGTGAACGTCCGTAAGCCGATTGAATGGCACGCCAGTGTAACCTCTGCCAGGCTGTTTCATTGGCAATTCGGATATCCTTAACCGGTGTTTGCAAACGGTTATGGTGTACAACCGGAATAAT
>CAZPKJ010000297.1:0-1798 GCA_964587075.1 uncultured Flavobacteriaceae bacterium
TACCCTGAACATAGGGATTATGTTTTAAACAACTGAATAATATTTAATCCCGCTTCCGGCGGGATTTTTTTTATCTTACTTTTACATGATGAAAATCGCGCTGGCACAAATAAACTGCCATATCGGAAACTTTAATTTTAATACCGGTAAAATCCTGCAATGCATTGACAAGGCTGTTGAAGGTAATGCCGATCTTATTATTTTTCCTGAACTGGCTATATGTGGTTATCCTCCCCTCGACTTTCTCGATTATAATCACTTTAATGTACAGTGTATTGAAGCTATTAATACTATCACAAAACATTGTACCAATATCACTGCCATCATTGGCGGCCCTTCCATTAATCCGGTTGCTGCGGGTAAAAATTTATACAACTCAGCGTATGTACTTTCCGATGGTAAAATCAGTTCAGTTATTCACAAAACATTATTGCCTACTTATGATGTATTTGATGAGTACCGGTACTTTGAGCCCAATCATGCATTTGAATTAATTACCATTAAAGGCAGGCGCATAGCGCTCACTATTTGTGAAGATTTATGGAACGAGGAAGATGATCCGATGTACATTTTTTCGCCTATGGAAAAACTGATGCAGCACCAGCCCGGTATGATAATTAATATTGCCGCCTCACCTTTTGATTATACCCATCGCGCCAAGCGCCAGGCCATATTAAAACGTAACGCGATAAAATACCAGCTACCTGTATATTATGTGAATCATGCCGGCGGACATACCGATATATTGTTCGATGGCGGTTCGCTGGTGATGAATGCACAAGGTGAAATTACAGCTGAGCTGAAGTACTTCGAAGATGATTTTAAAATTGTTGATGAGAAAAGTACTGAAACAGAAGTTGACTTTAAACAGGATCAATCCGATAAAATAACACTCATTCACAAGGCACTTGTTATGGGTGTGCGTGACTATTTTCACAAAATGAATTTTACAAAAGCCACCCTCGGGCTCTCGGGTGGCGTTGACTCGGCACTGGTATTAACTCTGGCAGCAGAAGCACTGGGAAAGGAAAATGTTTTCCCGGTGATGATGCCCTCCCCTTTTTCGTCGGATCATTCAGTGGATGATTCGGTTGCGCTGGCAAAAAATCTGGGAGTTGAAACCCTGGAGCTACCTATAAATTCTATATACGAAACCTTTATTGAAACCACACGCGGGGCATTTAAAGGAATTCCTTTCAACGTAGCCGAAGAAAATATACAGGCCCGCATCAGGGGAACCCTTTTAATGGCGCTTGCCAATAAACATGGTTATATCTTGCTTAATACCTCCAACAAAAGTGAACTGGCCGTCGGTTACGGCACCCTTTACGGGGATATGGCAGGTGGAATTTCGGTAATTGGTGACTTGTATAAAACTGAGGTTTATGAATTATGCCGGCACCTGAACAGCCATTCTGAAATAATTCCTGAAAATATTCTAACAAAGGCTCCCTCGGCCGAACTGAGGCCCGGGCAAAAAGATTCCGATTCACTGCCCGACTATGAAATACTCGACAAAATACTGCATCAGTACATTGAAGAACAACTTGGTTACGATCAAATAATTGCCAACGGATACAGCGAACCGCTGGTGGCAAAAGTGCTTAAACTTGTAAATTCCAATGAATATAAACGGTTTCAGTTCGCCCCTATCCTTCGAGTTTCGCCCAAAGCTTTTGGCCGTGGAAGACGTATGCCGCTGGTTGCAAAATATTTGGGATGAATATATTCAGAAAGACAACTTACATTTGTTAATAATTTAAAACTGTTTCAATCTTAAATATTCAATTACAATTAC
>CAZPKJ010000298.1:0-1798 GCA_964587075.1 uncultured Flavobacteriaceae bacterium
ACATCAATTCGATGTCGAATGCATCCCGTAACACGGCCGAGACTCGTATTGCTATGAACGACATTGATAATGCTCTTGCAGGATTATCCGAAAATTTGCGCACCCCATTCTTACTTATGTACAGGGGTTATAAATATGAGGAAATAGCCAGCCAGTTGCAAATTCCCCTGGGTACTGTTAAAATCAGGATTCACAACGCGCGCCACAAACTCCAGGAGAAACTTGCTCTGTATGGGAACGATTACGGACTTTCCGGTTCGGGTAAAAACCAGTAATACTGATTGCCGGTTGTCAAACATTCATACCGGACTGGTGCAACAATGCAAACAGTTCAATAATTGCTTACCGGCTTAAGTTTATAATCAACATAACGCAGTACCGAGATTTTCCTGTTTTCCATCCCGCCGTTTTCATATTGTTTAAAATCGAACCATTCCCTGTTTCCGGCGAAAGCCGCCTGAATCATTTCCCGCAAACTGCTCCGCTCGCGTGCAGTAGTGGAACCAATTCCAAAAACCAGGTCGAATCCGTTATAACCGGAAGGCAGCGGGTCGGTGTAATAGCGGTCGAGAAATTTTTTCCGCAGCGTTAATCTCTCCGGATTTTCGTAATCGATGAAGTTATTGTCGAAAATATTTACCTGGATATTTTTGAAAGACATAAAATTTATGGATTCAAAATTCTGCCAGGTGGGTAATCCGTTCACTATTACACCATACATTGCCTGTTCTTCAATCAGCGAAAGCAGAGGACTAACAAATGCTTCGTCCGACGAAACCACGAAAACAATATTCCTGGCCGATTTACTCAGGTATTCAGGAACCTGTTTCATGGTTTTAATACTCAGGTTTAAATCAGCCAGTTCATGATTTTTACCCGACTCCCTTATCTGCGACCTGAATGCTTCGGCAAGTTCATCTTCTCGTTTTGCATTGCGGTAAATCAGTATAACTTTTGAGGCCGGGTGTTTTTCCATCATTGTTGAAACCATCTCACGGCACTGCGTAAACGTAGAAGCATATGCCAGTGCCGTGTTGTTGTTATTATTCAAAAATTTTGGAGTATTTGCCTGCGTCAGTAACAACCTGAGTCCGTTTTTTTCGGCTATAGCCGCAGCTGCCGGTGCGAGGCTGCCGGGTAATGTGGCTATAACCGTTCCGGCCTGTTCCCGGTCGAGACTATTCAGCAATCGTGCCAGGGACAACGAGTCGGATGGCGCGTCGCAAGCAGTTACTTTTACCAGCTTATTCATTCCCTTAAGCGAATCGGCTGCTATGAGCGTCCCTTCATAAAAATTCAGAGCCTGCAGCGAACGTTCTTTAATTTCGGGATCGGGTTCGGGAGCTTCGGAATTAATAAAGTTTGAGGGAAGATCGAATGGAAGTATCAGCGTAAAATTTAGCTTTTCAGTTTTGTTAACCTCTGTAATGGGTTTCACCTCAACCGGCGGCACTTTTACTTCAGGTACTGGCGGAGGCTGAACAGGCTGTTTATGAACCTGCACATGCCTGGTAGTTTTACAGGAATAGGTCAGTACAATTAATAAAACTGCCGTGAGAATATAAATCGCTCTAAAGTTACGATACATAATTAAAACGTTTTCTCCATCAATTTTTTATTCCCACTCAATGGTGGCGGGAGGCTTTGAACTGATATCGTAAACTACACGGTTAACACCTTTCACTTTATTGATTATGTCATTCGAAACCCTTCCCAGAAATTCATAGGGCAAATGACACCAGTCGGCAGTCATACCATCGGTGGATGTAACGGCGCGGAGGCTTACAACATTTTCGTA
>CAZPKJ010000299.1:0-1753 GCA_964587075.1 uncultured Flavobacteriaceae bacterium
AAACAGCCCGGTGGCACAGAAGTAAAAATCCGTTTTGAGTAGTGAACCTGGCTTGAGTTTAGGCAAGTAAAGAAGTAAAAACCGCTATCTTTAGATGTTGGGAAACTTATTATTTGATCGTTACCTGGCATTTTTATCATACTTATTATTGAAAAATGGCCACATTTACTTTCAATGGCTTGTTGGACCAAAGCATTCTTCAACAACTTCAACAATGTATTGCCGCAAGGAGTACAAATCAATTCCACTTTGAAAATGTTTCTATTGGATTAGGCACACAACCCATTCATATTGGCTGCAACGGCAAGGTTCGGATTAGTTTTAACCGGGAAGATCAGACTTCTGTCCATTTACATTTTATATCGCTTTTTGATGAGCTGGAAATACCCGCACCAGATCGAGGGAAAATTGACATTGAATTTGAACATGAAACATGGCTTCCATTAGCGGAGAGGTTAAAAAAAACGGACAAGTTTGAATACCATTGTAACTTAACCTATCGTGACATGGCGCCAATAATTAATATCCGGTTCTATGGCGACCAAGTTGACGATTATCTGGATGCCATTGACCCTAGCGCTGACATGGAATATTTATATCAAAAATATAATCTGGGGGAGCGCCCAAGAGTAATAATAAATTCAATAGAATTCATCGTATTTGAACATGAAGATAATCGAAAAACTGTTTTGATTCTTCAGTACGGCGGTTTTCTTGTCATTTTCTACGAAAAAATTCCAGACGTAATACAAGCTCTTAAGGGATATAAAGATGATATGTTTCAGCTTATGTTACATCATGAGGTTATTCGCCAGGAATAACATTATTCGGGTGGTTTTCATATATTTTATCAAATCAGGAACCACCTTCCGACGGATATAACCACCATACCATGAAATTGCGCCTAAAATGAGTAAACCCTATCGCCTTCAATTCAAGAAAGTATTGCCTCAAAAATTCCTTAACCGGGTTAAGGGCTTGACAAGGTCGGCCATTTTTATGAATATAACTATGGACTACCTCAGTGCAGCTGTCGATAAGCAAGTTGAAATTCAAGGCCACGGTACAGTATCCGTTTGGTTTTGGGACAGTACGCTTTCAATAAGGAAAGTAATTCGCCTTGATTTTTCTGACGGAATATTTATCAAAAACAAAAATGAACAGTGGTTTAACATTGCTATTGAAGACTTGAAAAAATCTGACAGAATTGTAAATAATGTAAACCTTTCACTAAGCGCGTGGAATTTAAAATTAACGGCAATAGATTTTTTTCACAGAATCAATGAAGAACGAATTCATAAAACAGAAGACATAGTAAGCTACAGAAATTTTTTTAATGAACCAGGAACTGAACCCGGCAGATTGTTAGTTGAACATAACTTCATAAACTGGATAGTTTTTCACTTAGAAAAAAACAATTTCATCATTATTGAACGAGATGATCAAGTCGGTGTATTTAATGTCTACTTTAATGCCCGGAATAAATTAAAACAGATTAAAAAGGAAATCATTCGTCCAACATGGGGCAGGGTCGAGGTTCAAACCATCGAATAGATAATGGAAAAATAGAGATGTGCCTCCGCACCCGACTCGCTGCATTTTACCAGCGGCCCGTTCAAGGTAAGGGTTAAACCATAATTTCAGGATGTTATTCAAGGCTGCGGCCCAGCCACCAACACCTGCGCCTGCCCCACCCAATCTTCCCGAACGATTTGTTCGGCCGGCACTTGCAGCACCTTGGCGATGGCTTCGA
>CAZPKJ010000300.1:0-1749 GCA_964587075.1 uncultured Flavobacteriaceae bacterium
GTCAGTTCCCTAATAACTCCATCAGCAAAGCGGTCATTTTTCCTTCAGCTTCACCCGCAACTTTTAATACCTCTTCATGGGTAATTACCTCGTTTTCATCGGATCCTCCCAGGTCGGTAATAATGGATATGGCGAAACATGGCAGGTCCATGTGCCGTGCCGTAATCACTTCAGGCACGGTTGACATTCCAACCGTATCGGCGCCAATAATACGGATATACTTGTACTCGGCCCTTGTTTCAAAACAGGGTCCCGATACAGCGGCGTATATTCCTACATGGCACCGGATATTTTGCTTCAGCGCTATTTCCAGTCCTTTTTGAATAAGCCCCTTATCGTAGGGTGCACTCATATCGGGAAACCGGGGTCCCAGCTGATCGATATTTTCACCTATAAGCGGGTTTGTTGCCATCAGGTTGATATGATCGTCGAGGATCATCAAATCACCAACTTTATAAGCGGGATTTACTCCACCGCTGGCGTTTGAAAGAATAAGTTTTTCAATGCCCAGCATCTTCAGTACGCGTACCGGAAATCCCACCTCCTGCATACTGTATCCCTCATAAAAATGAAATCGGCCCTGCATGGCCACTACTTTTCGTCCACTCAGTTTGCCAAAAATCATCTTACTGCCATGGCCTTTCACGGTACTTACCGGAAAATTGGGGATCTCGCTGTACGAAAGTGTGTGTTCGACTTCAATTTTGTCGGTTAGTCCGCCGAGCCCGCTGCCTAAAATTATTCCAAATTCAGGCTTAAACCCCGTTTTGTTTAATATAAACCCGACAGTTTCATTTACTTTTTCCAACATATTCCTTTATCAATTTATTAAATGCTTCCTCATCATCAATTTTAACCGTTACCGGGATGAAATAACCGGGCAGGCTGGCAAATAACTCAAATAAAACCGTTCCTTTGATGCGCTGGTAATCCTTTTCAGTAGTCAGGATCACGGCCGGGCCGGCAAACTTATTAAATTTTTCGATGATCCTTTTGATGTCCCTGGCAGTATAGAGATGATGATCGGAAAATCTTTCATAGTGCCAGGACCTGGAATTTAATTTTACAAACGACAACAGCGCTTCGGGCCGGGCAATGCCTGAAAACAATAATACCGAATAATTTTTCAAATGGTCAATACTCAGCCTTTCGTTGCTGAAAAAAGACTCAGGATGGTCGTAAACATGTGAACTGAAAAAAACTTTCTGGTGACTAAAAGGTCTGATTGACTTTACGATTTTACTTTTTTGTTCATCATTCAGGTTCAGTGGCGATTTGGTTACAACTATGCAGTCGGCTCTGCGGTACCCCGAACGTGATTCGCGCAAATCGCCGGCGGGCAGCACAAAATCACGTGTGAACAACTGATCAAATGGTGTAAGCAGTATTTTTAAACCCGGATTGATACGGCGGTGCTGAAAACCGTCATCCATGATGATAACTCCTGGTTTTCGTCCCGATTCAAGAAGCCTGTTAACACCTTTTACCCTGTTTTCGCATACACTTACCGTGATATCCTCGAATTTGGTAAAATACTGCATGGGTTCATCACCAATCAGTTCGGCGTCGCAGCCCTTTCCTGCAATAACAAACCCCTTTGATTTACGGCCGTAACCACGGCTTAATGTGGCAACTTTATATTTGGCACGCAACAACCTGATAAGATATTCAACGTGCGGTGTTTTACCCGAACCGCCAACACTCAGGTTGCCTACCAGGATAACGGGGACCTCAAAACGATGCTGCCGC
>CAZPKJ010000301.1:0-1715 GCA_964587075.1 uncultured Flavobacteriaceae bacterium
TTAAGGGCTTGTCGTTTTCGTCAAGAATTAATTTCCAGGAAGCTTTCAGATACTTAAGTGGAATGATTGCCGGATTTGTACGATACAAATTGTTTTTCGGTTCCTGGCCATTTTTTAATAACTCAACCGCCTCAATTACCAGTTTTCTGTCATCGGGATGAACACGATTCAGATATTCTTCAAAGGGTGGCGGTTCGTCACTAAGCTCAAACTCAAAATGACGGAACATCTGTTTCGACCATTTTCGCCGGGGCTTTTCGGAGCGAATGAAAACTTCCCAGCTTCCGAGGCCGGCCTGTTCTTCGGCCAGTTCAAGATTTTCATATGAATTTAATAATTCCTGTTCCTTTAATTTTCTTTCAGTAATATCGCTGAAATACACTGAAACCCCATCAGGCGAAGGATAAATATGATCTTTAAACCAGCGGTTCGTAGCCTCATAATATTCTTCCAGATATACATGTTCCTGGCTTTCCATGGAATGTAAACAGGCTAAGTGGAAAGCGCTGTGAACTTCATCAGGATACTCATCCCACACATTTTTTCCAATAACTCTGGCAGGATCAGTGTTAAGAAGTTCTCCGGCCTTTTCATTCATAAAAGTATAGTTCCAGTCTTTGTCATATGAAACAATGCCATCCGAAATCCGCTGAAGAGTTAAGCGCAATCGTTCTTCATTAACATGCAATAAACGTGTTTTTTCAAAATGTGAAACAGCCAGTTTTACCTGATTTGCGGCTAATTCAAGCAGAAAAACATCTTTTTCAGAAAGAACAGTAGGTTCTTTATACAAATTAACAAATGCCCCGATAATTTCAGTGCCTTCTCCTGAAATTGGCACCGACCATATGGAGTTGAATCCCCATTTTTTACAAAAAACGGAACATGAGTTATTTTTTGTGCCGGCGTTTAAATCAAAGTAAAATACCGGCTTATTCAGGAAGACGGCTTCACCACATGCGCATGAGTCAGAATGGATAGGGATGTTTTTAATTATTTCACCAAATCCTTCTGGTAAATTCGGGTTAGCACTGTAATGAAATTTTTGATTAACCCCATCAAACAGCAATATGGCACAAAATCCTTTCTCGCACCCTTTCTCATAATTCGCTGCGATGGTCTCCAGGATTTTGTTAAGTGATTCATAATTTACAATCATCCCAAGCACGGTCTTTTCCCCGTCCATGATGCTGTTAAGTTTCTTGGAATCTGTGATAACAGAGGCTAATCCAAAAATCTGAAGAGGTGTTCCGTCAGATGCTCTTTTAAATACCAATTCCTTTCCTGAAACCCATTGCCATGCACCTGCCTTATCCTTAAGCCTGAATTCGTTTGTAATAATCTCGGAATCACCAATAGAATGATATTTGCTCAAGGTAGTTGTTGTGAATGTCTGGTAGTCGTCGGGGTGTAACAGCGTCTCTAAAACTCTGTTTCCCATTCTTTTTATTTCATTTTGACTGTATCCGAGGCTTCTTTCGGCGCCATCATTAATATATATATTTTTCCCGTTTTCAAGATCATTAATATAAATAATGTCAGGGGAGGCATTAATTAAACTATCAATAAACCTGTTTTCGAGTTGCAATTCTTCGATTTCCGTCTTTTGGAGGGTAATGTCTTTTAAATATATGGAACAGCCATCCATGGAAGGGTATATATCAATGCCAAACCATTTATTGGATTTTGAATTGCATAATTGTATAAAATCATGA
>CAZPKJ010000302.1:0-1710 GCA_964587075.1 uncultured Flavobacteriaceae bacterium
AAGTAATTATGGATCGGCCCTGCAGGCATTTGTTATGAAACAACCATCAGCAAAACGGCTGGCACTTAAATAACCTGGCTTCCGGGATTTAACCGCACCTAACCCGGATGTATCTCTTATTGTTTCACGCACGAGAATTAACCACCCGGCGTTGAAAGGAACATTTATATTATTAACCACAAAAAAACATCAACCTATGAATGCAAGTATTATTAAGCCGCTAATTTCATTATTTGTAAGTTTATTAGTTTTTGGTTGTAACATGAAAGATAAGAACGGGCATGAAAACGATGATACGAAAGCATCTGAAGTCCCGCCGGTATTTATTGCCAAAACATCGGCTGAAACCGGAATAGATTTTACAAATACTATCACACAGACCGAAGAGTGCAATATATTCAGATATGAATATTTGTTCAACGGGGGTGGTGTTGCCGCGGGTGATATTAACAACGACGGGTTGCCCGATTTGATGTTTACCGGCAACCAGGTTCCCAACAAATTATATCTGAATAAAGGGAATCTTAAGTTTGAGGATATTACCGATAAGGCAGGAATCAATGTTAAAAATCCCGACGGGAAACCTTCTTTTCACACCGGTGTGGTTATGGGAGATGTAAACAATGATGGTTTCCTCGATATGTACGTTTGCCGGTCGGGGCCCGGAAATGTATACACTTCACCGGAGAATTTACTGTTTATTAATAACGGCGACCTCACCTTCAGTGAAAAAGCGAAAGAATATGGGGTGAATGATGACGCGTATTCAACCGGAGCTGTTTTTTTTGATCCCGACAAGGATGGCGACCTCGACCTGTATGTGAATAATCATTTTATTATTTTCAATGCCCAGGTGAGCGAGGAAGTTATTTTAAAGGAACTTGAAAGAAATTCATCACACTACTATCGTAACGACAACGGTAAATTTACCGATGTTACCAAATCTCTTGGCATGCTTAAGTATGCATATGGCCTGGGTGCCGTGGCTTCCGATTTGAATAACGACGGCTGGACCGATTTGTATGTGTCGAACGATTTTGCACAGCCCAATATCATGTGGATCAACAATGGGGACGGGACCTTTACCGATGGAATAAAACAACACACATCTCATGTAGCTTATTTTTCAATGGGCTGCGACGTGAATGATTATAACAACGACGGTTATCCTGATATTATAGCAGTAGATATGGCCAGCCGCGATCATGTACGTGCCAAAACATTTATGGCCTCTATGAACACAGAGGAGTTTCGCGTGATGACAGAGGTATATAAACAGATTCCACAATACATGTTCAATGAACTTCAGCTGAACAACGGTAATGGGGCCTATTCTCAAATCAGTCACCTGGCAGGAGTGGCAAAATCAGAATGGAGCTGGGCGCCGCTGTTCGCCGATTTTGATAACGATGGATTTAAAGATCTCGTGATAACAAATGGATTTAAGCAAAATGTGCTTGATAATGATTTAAAGTTGCGGTTAAAAAAGAGACAAAGCGAACTGGATGGAAAACTGATGTACATTCCCGATGAAGAAAAAATGTACTGGGTCTCGCAGGCCCCGGAGTATAAGTCGGAAAATTATTTCTTAAAGAACAATGGCGACCTCACTTTTTCGAATGTCAGTAAAGATTGGCTGAATAATAAAGAAGACCTTTCGAACGGAGCGGTATACAGCGATCTGGATGCAGATGGCGACCTGGACCTGGT
>CAZPKJ010000303.1:0-1683 GCA_964587075.1 uncultured Flavobacteriaceae bacterium
ATCAAGATTCAATGCCGGTAAAAGAATCGACCGGCTTATAAGGGCTTTCGACATTTTTGCAGAAAACAACCAAAACTCCATTCTCCTGCTGATTGGTGATGGCGAACAAAAATCAGCATTAAAAAAGCTGGTAAATGAATTGAATATTCAACATAAAGTAATATTTACCGGCTATCAGCCAAACAGTATATCGTGGCAAAAATTGTTTGATCTGGCAGTTTATCCTTTCCAGGATGAAGCATTTGGTTTGTCGGTTCTGGAGGGTCTGAGTCTTGGGAAACCCGCCATCATTTTTAAAGATTCAGGAGGTACTGTTGAGTTGTTTGGTTCCGAATTCAGTGACGACATCGTTGATTCAATTGAAGGGCTGGCAACACGAATTGAATATTATTATCAAAACCGTTCCAACTCCCGGGTGTACAACGCTTCATTACGAATAAAGGCATCGCATCGATTTCCTCTTGATAAAATGGCACTAACCTTTCAAAAATATTACCAGTCAATACCCTGAACAATTGTAGTTAAGCCGGTCATACCTTTCCTGTTGTTTAGTTACCGTATACAATAAATAAAATATACGGTTTTGATTATTAGGCAAATAACTCCATTTCGCGGCCCTGCATTTATCCCAGGCATAGTAGTAAATTTGCACCTGTATGTTCATGTCGGTTACAGAATGGAAACTATGGGTCAAGGGCCTGATATGGCCGCTTCGGTGGTTTATCATCCTGATTTTAATACGCCCGGTTATCGATAATTTTTATTACTTAAAAGAGATATCGCCATTTTTATCGCCGCTCTATATTGCCGGGGTTTTAACACCGGTGCTGGCAATATATGTTGCCATTTCTTTCCCAAAGCCCAACTACAGCCGGCTCGATACCTATTTTAATATAATCATGATTCTGATAGGAATTTCGTGCGTGGCATTGCTCATTGGTGATGCATTTTCATTAGACTCATTAGACTTTTCATTAAAATTCATGTTCCTGCCTTTGGTATATTTTTTTTGCAGGAGGCTTATACGTACCAAAAAAGATTTACACGGGGTTTTACAAACATTTGTGTTTTCATCGGTTTTTATTGTTGGAGTTTTTAGTTATGAATTACTGGTTAATCCCATTAATATTCAAATATCCAGGGGACTCGAACGATACCATGGAAGCTTTGCCGATGTTATGGGCTACAGCATCTACATGACTGTTACCCTGTTGATTTTATCATACTCTTTAATGCTTCGTAACAATCCGGTTCCATTTAAAAGCAGGCTCATTTTATTTATAATTGCTGTTGCTTTCTCGGTGCTCATACTATTCAATATTCACCATACGGCCAGTTATATTGTTGTGGGTGCCATATTGTTCCTGTTTTTACTTCATAACCTTAAAACTAACATCAGCTTCAGCATACTCGGCCTTATGATTGCCGGAGCAATTATTTATATGACTGGCACCAACACATTCGTCAAGAATTTTCTACCACTTGTTGAAACCGACATTATGGTATACGAAGGAGAAAAGGGTGACGAAGCGTTGCTTCATGGCCGGGTCGCGCTCGCCGCTCGTCTCGGGCGAGAAACCCTCGATGGCGCTGCGCGCTTCGTTCATCATCTTCGTGGCTGCGTTCCACGGATTGAGTTCGCGCTTAAGGTTGGATTGCAGCAGTTGCGTGAGGAGCACGCCG
>CAZPKJ010000304.1:0-1668 GCA_964587075.1 uncultured Flavobacteriaceae bacterium
GCCCGGTCGGACACAGGAGCCTGCCCGACAAACTATCACCGAAAAAATTATATATGTACCTTCAGAGATATCAGAAGGGTATGTGATTGGTGTAAAGCCCGGTGACGAAACCCAAAATCCCGATACATTGCGTTGGGAAATTATAAAGTCATATTTCGACAGTCTGTCGGAGCAAAACAGGGCACTGATGCTCATGGTTGATTCACTGAACCAGGCTTTGATAACCGATACCCTGGAACATTTGCGTACACCGGATAATATATACTGGATTGAGCGGAACGCCGAAGAAAGCCGCAATGAAAGTTTGCTTCTCAACTATATCCGTCAGCAGGAAAATATCAACGCCCGGCTCAGCCAAAGGCTGGACCTGATTTCGAATGAAATACAATCACTTCAGGAAACCACTCCTGCCAAACCTCAGGCAGTTTCGCAAACTGAAATAAAACTAAAAGCATTAAATGACAGTATTTCGGTATTAAATAAACTGTTGCGTGAAAAAACCAAGGAGCCTCCTAAAGCCCCGGTTTCACCCCCCAAAGCCACGGTATATTTCAAAACCGGATCTACTGCCGTACCTACCGAAAGTTTTAACTCGCTCAATGCAATTGTAAATGCTGTTAAGTCTGATTCATTATTAACAATCAAACTCGAGGGGTTCAGCGATTTATCCGGAAATGCTGCCATTAATATGGAATTGAGCCGAAAGCGTGCCGAATCAGTATCAACATACTTTAAACGTATGGGTATAAAAACTACCCGGATTGTTGTTCAGTATTATGGCGATACCAGAGCTACCGAAAAATCAAACCCGCTCGACAGAAAAGTTGAGGTAACAGTAATCGGCAAATGATTGCAGGACCACACTACTCCCCGATTTTAATAATCCTTACTGAAGCATGAATATCAAAGAAATTCTTGATACGAAGATCATATCAATCGGCAGCTTTTCGCTTTCGTTGGACAATTTACTTAACGCGATATTAATATTTATTATCGCTTATGTATTAATAAAATTCCTGGCATTTACAATTCACCGGAGTTTTAAACGAAAAACATCCCCCGATGGCAGGCACTTGTCCATAATTCAGCTCATTAAGTATGTAATATGGACCCTTTCGCTGGTCTTCATTTTACAAACACTCGGACTAAATATTACTTTTCTTATTGCCAGTTCAGCTGCTCTTTTGGTTGGCATAGGCCTTGGACTTCAAAATGTATTTAAAGACTTTATCTCCGGGATCATCCTGCTCGTTGAAGGAACCATTAAAGTGGACGATATTGTTGAGGTAGCCGGGATGGTTGCACAGGTGAAAGAAATATCCATTCGTACATCCAAGGTGATCTCTCGTGAGGATATTCATGTGATTATCCCTAACCATAAATTTATTGAAGACAATGTTGTTAACTGGACACACAGCAAAACACCTACCCGTTTTTACATCAATGTTGGCGTAGATTATTCTACAAATCCACGGCTTGTGGAAGAGATTTTATTACGTTGTGCCTCCCGGCATCCCGATATACTCGTCAACGATATTACTTACAAACCCATCGTCCGCTTTAATGACTTTGGTAACTCGTCATTAGACTTCCAATTGTTTTTTTACAGCCATAACCTTTTCCGTATCGAGTCGGTTAAGAGCCAGATACGATATCACATATTTGATG
>CAZPKJ010000305.1:0-1586 GCA_964587075.1 uncultured Flavobacteriaceae bacterium
GGAGTTTTCCATAAAGGCCGTCAGTTTTTCCGATTGTTCATCTTGCGGAAGCATTTGAAGGATATTTTCCTCAAACCTGATTTTTGAAGTGCAGTACAAAAAGAAACATATAGTAATAGCAAACAGTACATACAACAACCCCTTCCGGCGATTAAAAAACTCGAATATGGAAAGCAGGCTTTGAATCATGCCTCGTTGTGTTGCGGCGACTTTTTAACCAACAGAAGTACAAGGTAGGATACCGACCCAATAGCCAGCGCTGCTACAAACGCCAGGGTGATACTGCCATACAGATACTGAATAAAATTCAAATGAATACTTTGCAGCGTAATTTCATCGTTCAAATCAAACGGTACTGCGTTATCGCCAAGCCATAACGCCCCGGTTTTATAACTCAGAAATATAATAAACGGTATCATTGGAGGTATGCTGATGTTGGCGCTCAGCAAAACCAACGCCTTATTTAACCGCAGTAAAACGGCCAGGGCAATAGCCACCAACATCTGAAACCCCCAAATAGGTACAATTCCCATGAATATACCAAGTGAAATGGATGCTGCGGTTACACCTTTGGGTTCACTTTTGTTGAACATTTCTTTTCGCAAATTCAGATACGTGTCTTTGCGAAATATTTTTCTCAGGAAATTCCTGGGGTTTATATAAAACAAAGTAATAATTACAAGTACTGTGTTTAAAATACTAATTCTGGTAAAATCGGTAAATGGTCTGAAATGCGATACACGTTCATCGCGCGGAGCATAATATACGCTTACCGGCACCGAACCAATGGCAATACCTTTCCATGCGGCCCTTACTATGACTTCCACTTCAAACTCGAACTTATTGGTGAAATACCGGGTGCCTTCAAGAAGTTTTACCGGATAAAGACGGTAGCCCGATTGAGTATCGGGAACCTTGAGCCCGGTTTCAACCCAGAACCAGAAATTTGAAAACCTGTTTCCAAAGCTGCTCTTTCCCGGTACCGACGCCTGGTTCATATTACGTGACCCGATAATGAGCGCAGGGCCATGTTCCCGAAGGGCATCAATAAATTTTGGTAAATCGTCAGGATAATGTTGCCCGTCGGAATCGATGGTAATAGCATAATGGTAACCATTTTTTAATGCTATTGCAAAGCCGGTACGTAATGCATATCCTTTCCCTTTATTTTCAGGGTAGCTTTCGGTAATAATTTGGCCGAAACGTTCCAGTACATTGGATGTAGTATCGGTTGAGCCATCATTTACTACAATAATATTACGGGTATATTTCAATACACCGCCAACAACTTGTTCCAAAGTTGCGGCATTATTAAATGTGGGTATTAACACGCAAACGCGGTGTTCATCAAATAATGGCTGATATGTCGCGCCCGATACCATGTAATTACCTGTACGTTGCCTTTACCAGTTTAAAAAACACAGTATCACCCGACGTAATGGATGCATCTGCCGTTACTTCGTTGTTTTCGCCGGGTTGAAACCGGATATGGACGTCAACATTGGAATTTTCTAAAGGATTAATTAAAGAAAGAAATTTCATATTGAACGATTTTTGTAAAATCAGCGCCCGGTTTAGTTTTTCGC
>CAZPKJ010000306.1:0-1584 GCA_964587075.1 uncultured Flavobacteriaceae bacterium
ATATACTTCACAATATCTTCAGCGCCAAGCAGCCAGCAAGGCCCTGTCCGGCAAACTTCAATTACGCACTTTCCAACCGGTTTGAGGTTGAACATAGAATAAAACGAAGCCACTTCATAAACTTCGATTGGTTGTATATTAAGTATTTCTGCTACTTTATCCATGACCGGAGAACTCAGCCACCCCCCGAATTCAGCCTGTGCTAGGTGCAATACAGGAAGAATGGCAGACTTTTGTTTTCCTTCGGGATAACGGCGAATGATTTTCTTTATCAAGGCTTGCGCATCATCAGAAAATATTACGTCGTTTTTATCTTTTATCATTTGATTCTAAATTCAATTTTTTATCAAAGTATTTTCTACAACACCATTTAACATTTGTAATTTAAAATTTATAATTCCCGTCATGCGTCGAGTTCACCTGCAATCACATTCAGTGAACTTAATGTTAAAATGGCATCCGACAACATATTGCCTTTAATCATATCGGCGAAAGCCTGGTAATAGATAAAACAAGGCCTTCTGAAATGCAACCGGTAAGGAGTTCGTCCCCCGTCGCTGACCAGATAAAAACCAAGTTCCCCATTTCCGCCTTCAACACAATGGTACACTTCGCCTTTGGGGATATCTGTTTCACCCATGACAATTTTAAAGTGCCAAATCAAACCCTCCATGGTATTGTAGACCTCATCTTTCGGGGGCAGATAAAATTCCGGAACATCACCATGGAACGATGTTTTATCGTCGAGTTTATCAAGCTTCTCAAGAGCCTGCTGAATAATGGAAATACTTTGTTTCATCTCCTCATGACGAACCATGTAACGGTCGTAAGTATCACCATGCAGTCCAACGGGTATGGTGAATTCAAACTCGTTATATAGCGAGTAAGGAGTAAGCAAACGTACATCGTGGTCGATACCGGCTGCCCGTAAATTCGGGCCCGTGAATCCATAATTAAGTGCCAGTTCGGGAGAGATGGCACCTGCGCCAATAGTCCGGTCCATAAAAATCCTGTTTCGGTTGAGCAGGTTCTCGAACTCTTTCAGTACAGCGGGGAATTCCTTTAAAAATTTATCAATTTTATTCCACGCTGCCGAATTGAAATCTCGTTCGAAACCTCCGATTCTTCCGATGTTTGTGGTTAATCTGGCTCCACAAATTTCTTCGTAAATTTCATAAATCTTTTCACGTTCCTGAAACATATATACAAAGCCCGTTAGTGCGCCTGAATCAACACCAATTACCGAGTTGCACACAACATGGTCCGAAATACGTGCCAGTTCCATGATAATTATCCGCATATACTCTACCCGCTTTGGCAGCTTTGCGCCGATAAGCTTTTCAACCGTCATGTGCCATCCCATATTGTTAATGGGCGATGAGCAATAATTCATACGGTCGGTGATGGGAGTAATCTGATAGTATGGTCTGCGTTCGGCCAGTTTTTCGAAAGCACGGTGAATGTAACCGATGGTAGGTTCGGAATCAACGATGATTTCACCATCCATTTTCAACACATTCTGAAAAATACCATGTGTAGCCGGGTGCGTAGGTCCCAGGTTTAAGGTAGTATATTCTTTTTCCT
>CAZPKJ010000307.1:0-1573 GCA_964587075.1 uncultured Flavobacteriaceae bacterium
TCAGGAACATCCGATTCATCCAGTAAGCATATCCCTGTTACCAATGATATGTTAAAGTCGATACGAAAAGTAAGTATCCGGCAGATAGTTTCGCTCGCTAAATATAATCTTCCCGAATCGCTATTCGAAAAAGGAATACTGATGCTTGGCGGCAGTACACATCTTCATCAGAAAGGTCACTATTTCGAGGGTGACCTCAGCGGCATCACAACGAGCCATCTTCCGTTCTGGTTTCAGCATTTTTATAAACCCGGTAAGCAAATTTCAAGGCAAAGCGACTGGAATACCAAGCTCGACGAAATTACTGAAAAGGCCCGCGATTGGGACATTGGTGTAATAGTAGGTGTGCCGGCCTGGGTGCAGTTGTTATTTGAAAAAGTAATCAAACGTTACCAGTTAAAAACCATACACGACATCTGGCCTAACCTCTCCATTTACGTTCACGGAGGTGTATCGTTTGAACCTTATCGGAAAAGCTTTTCGTCTTTACTGGGCAAACCGCTCACGTATATTGAAACATACCTTGCATCCGAAGGATTCATTGCGTTTCAGGATAATCCACATTCGAAAAGTATGCGACTGATTATAAACAACGGGATCTTTTTTGAATTCATTCCATTTAATCAGAACAACTTTAACAACGATGGTGAGATTAATGGAAAACCAAGGTCATTGCTGATTCATGAAGTTGAAGAAGGTACCGACTATGCGATCATGCTGTCGACAAACTCCGGGGCCTGGCGTTACCTTATCGGTGATGTGATCCGGTTTACCGATAAAGCAAAATGTGAAATTGTTATAGTAGGGCGAACACGTCACTATTTGAGTTTGTGTGGCGAACACCTTTCGGTGGATAATATGAACAAGGCTATCGAACTGGTGAGCGAAGAATTGAATATCCGGGTAAATGAATTTACTGTTGCCGGGATCCCGTCAGGCAGCCTGTTCGCCCACAAATGGTATATAGGTACCGATGACCCGGCAGACCCGGTTCAGTTGCGTGACCTGCTGGATTCAAAACTTAAAATTCTCAACGACGATTACCGCGTTGAGCGTGCATCGGCGCTTAATAATATTTTTGTAGAAGTAGTGCCAAGTGCCATGTTTCTGAATTATATGAAAGCCAATAATAAAGTTGGGGCTCAAAATAAATTCCCCAGGGTTATGAAAACCGCACAGTTCGACAACTGGGAAAATTTTGTAGCCAGAGAGCGGGAAAATTTTGAAGCCTGAAAACAGTTAATATCATAAAACGATTCTGATTGAATTTTCCGATTAACTGTGCGAATTACTTGAATATACAAAGCTTGTATCTGTTGGTATTGAATTGGCACTTTATTTATGTTTGAACCTATCATCAGCGGTATTGTACTTGGCGGTGTTTTAGCTTTACTGGTAGGCCCGGTTTTTTTTATGGTGATAAACACCAGTATAAAAAAGGGTTTTATGCCTGCCGCCATTCTTGCAGGTGGAGTTGTAGTAAGCGATGCCTTGTTCGTTATACTTACACATTTTGGGAGCTCGCTGTTACTTTATCTGCAGGAATACGATACAATAGTGGGAGTTTGCGGAG
>CAZPKJ010000308.1:0-1553 GCA_964587075.1 uncultured Flavobacteriaceae bacterium
TCCAGGGTGTTTTATCGGAAATGATTACCGGTACTCCCGACATGAACGATTCAACAATGGCGTGTCCATAATTTTCATTCATGCTCAAAAGAAACAGGAAGTGTGCATGACGTAACGCTTCGGTTATTTCATTATTGGATACCCCGCCTTTTAACTGAACGGTAACATGTTCGGGCATCGATTCAATTTCATGAAGGCACTGCCTGTAATACTGTTCATCGTCGTGCGGGCCATATACATCAAAGTTGAAAAAGTATTTCGGATCACTCTGTTTTAATACCTGAAGACATTGCAACAAATTTTTTACTTTGCTTATCCGGCCAACGTAAATCAGGTTTACCTTACCGGGGGTTTTACCGGTAACAAGTGGTTCCGACGGATTAGCAGGGCTCAGATTTATAGCTTTAATTACGCGGGTGTTGTTTCCGAATGTTTTTTTTATTTCACCTAATTCAATATCGGTTGAGGCATGAAAGGTAATGTTATTGAACAAGCCAAGAATCTTTGAAATCAAAAGGAAGGCTTTTTTTTTAGCCGGTTTCAAAGCAAGGGCGCCGGTGCTCAGCATCCCGCGGGGTGCCAGTACAACTTTTGAATTTATCCGGTTTCGTTTTACCGCCAGCAATGGTAAAAGAGTAAAATGAAAAGAGAACATACTGTTCAAATAAATAACATCGGGGGTTTCTTTCCGGATCAGTTCAGAAATAAACCGGTACTTCTTACTGGCTGCGGAGGCATAAAACACCGGAGTGTTTTCAGCGGTTAAATTCCATTGATCGCTTGTCACCGACGGGTATGGTGTACTGTTGTTCAAATCGGTGTTGCCTGTAAATACTTTAAAGTTAAAATACCGGCTCATCTGGTTAATCATACCCGAACACGATTGAATGGGCCCGCCTGCCCTGAAGCCGGGAAGATACCAGTCAATAAAAACAAGTACATTCTTTTTGCCACTCTTCATTTATCGGCAGTGATTAGTTCGGGATCATTGTTGCCATCAAATATTCCCGATTCGGTAGTAACCAGAGTTAGAATAAACAAAAACATAATATGATAGGGATTCAGTGATCCCATCAGCCAGGCTTCAAAGAAAGCCGAAAACAGAACTGTGTACATGATAGGAAAGGCCGTATATGAAATGGTAACGGCTTTGAAAATTGTTCTGAAGAATCCTGCCATCCAAAGTATGAGGCCAACAATTCCGGTATTGAGCCACAATGCCAGAAAAGTGTTATGTACACCACCCTGGTGGCCCAAAGCGCTGAGGAGTTCGTAATTTATAAAATATAAATATTCATCAAAGGAAAATCCTCCGCCCATAATGAATAGTTTTAGGTCGGAATTCAGTTTATTGAGTGCAAATATCCATGCTACAAGCCGGCCCGATCCACTTTCCAGGGTGTCGGCCCGAAGAGCTTTGGCCAGGCCAAGTGCCTCAAGAATGTCGGGTAAATTGGTGAAAACAATCTGATAAAGCATGATGGCAATAATTACAATAATGAAACCGTACCAGTAGGAAATTTTATAAAATTTGGTGAAAGTCAGAAAAATGA
>CAZPKJ010000309.1:0-1552 GCA_964587075.1 uncultured Flavobacteriaceae bacterium
TAAGGTACCGGAATTTATTGGTTTTTGGAGAATGTTAATTTGATGGAGATTCGCTATTTTTGAAGTCCTGCTTCACTAATTTTCCGTCTCATGGGAACAGGTGAACGAACCTTTAAAATTTCAATATTTTATGAATGAAGAATTAAAAAAAGCTGTCATCAAGGCTCTTGAGAAAAATCACAAAAACGGTCCTATTACCGCTAAAAATCTGGCAGGGGTATATGAAAGAATTATCCTCGCCAATCAAAACCTCTCTGCCGATCAGATTGCATCCCTCATAAACGAAGAGGATATCAAAAGCGATTCCGAAGATAATGATGACGATGAGTAGGTGATATATACCCATCTCAAATTTGTTGACTACTTTACTAGTACAATTGTTCCTGCATAAACCGATTGCCGGTTGTTGGCACATTGAAAATGCGCATGAACAGCATATACACCAGATGGGTGCTCTCCCCCATCCCATTCAGGATTGAGATTGGTGGACTCGAAAATTTTTTGTCCCCACCGGTTGTAGATTTTTAACTGCATTTTTACAAGATTCATCTGAGGGGCAGGTACCATCAAAAACCGGTCATTTTTTCCATCATGATTTGGCGAAAATGAATTTGGAACATAAATATGATTGCACATTTTATCATCAATAACATTCACGGTTACATCCGCGGAAGCTAAACATCCGTTCACGCTGGTAGCAGTGACCGTGTACGTGGTAGTTTGTTCAGGACTAACAGTTACCGAGGATGAATCCTGATTTCCGGTAATAACCGGGGGTGACCATGAAAAGGCTGAAGGAATATTTGAAGACACCGATAAAACGGCCTGCTCTCCTGCCAGAATGGTAATATCGGCTCCTGTTTCAACAACCAGTCCGTCGTAATTCAACGGTATGGTTATGGCATCCGGGTAAACTGCACTACATCCATTTGCATCTGTAACCGTAATTGCGGAATATATGCCGGGTTCAAGACCCGAAAGAACAAATGGTGATGAATTAAAACTGCCCCCAAAGATGGTATCGCCTGCAAAAACATAGCTAACCGAAAATGGAGCTGTTCCTGTTGCGGGAATCAATTGTATTATCAGAGAGTCAACGGCACTGTTGCATAAACCGGAAGCGGTTCCCGCTGCTGAACTAAACTGCGGTCCGGTACCATCAGGCACTATCACGGTTTGGGTCACAGAGGAAGTTCCACCACAAAAATCGGTGGCACTCAGGGTGACCTGGTATGTTCCGGGGGAAGGAAATACTGCTATTGGAGAATTTTGAACCGATGTGTTTCCGGGGCTTCCGCTGAATCCGAAATTCCAAAAGTACTGGGCCGCACAATCGGTATTGTTGGTCATGGATACCGAAGGCTGACAAGCTATCACAGGAGCCGTGGTAAAAGCAACATCAGGAAAAACATCTTCAATAATAACATTGTCGAATGCGATTCCATCGGCGTAAGTTTGTGAACCGGCACCAAAAACTACTCTTAAACGCACATTACTTTTGTTGGCAGCCTGGTTCAGGCAATGCGATGCTGTGATCCAGCCATTGGTACCA